>SYKJ01000080.1 GCA_005798205.1 Bacteroidota bacterium
AAAGTGCAGAACTTCAACAGCAAAACAATTTATTGCAACACCAATTTGGAATCCAAGGGTATCCGACAATTCATTTTGTTAAACCTGAAAAAATAGATGGAAGAATTAACTTATCAAGTTTAGGACAGTCAGGATATCGTGCTGGAGGCCCAGAAGTTTGGATTGCTGAAGCAAATTCTTACATTCAAAAAAATTAAGTTAAAAAAGTTCTAGAATCTCATCGTATTCGAAGCCCTTTGATTGTAAATATCGGAGGGTTTTTTGTTTTTTTTGAAATTCATTTTTTTCCATTTTCAAGGAAAGCCATTTTTTCTCAAATATATCTGCGAGCATTTTTTTATACTCGGATGCGTCAATAGTTTCTAGGGCTTTTGAAATCAGTGCGGCACTAACTTTTTTTTGATACAAGCCTGCTTTAATTTTTTGTTTTCCCCATTTATTATTTCTGAATTTTCCAACTGCAAAACTAAGAGCAAAACGTTCTTGATTAAAGAAATTAAATTCTTTTAAATGGGATATGATACTATTTATATCATTAGGGTTCGTATCTAAAAAAGCTAATTTAGTTTCTATCTCAGATAAACACCTTTCTTGGTAAGCGCAATACGCTTCCATTTTGGAAATAATTTGTTCTTTTGAAAAATTTTTAGAAATCATTCAACGGTAATCTCCTCGTTTTCTTTGTCAACAAAGGAATATTCTAATAGATTTAATTCAGTAATTCCCCTGATAGGAACCCATTTTTTGTGTTTAAAGAACCATTTCATTTGTTTAGAAATTAATCCTTTTTTGAAAAATGCCGCTAAATAAGGATGTACGAGCAAGGAGATACCTTTCATACCCCGGTCACTTAGTAAGTAATTTAGGTTATTTTCTATTTCTTCGGCAAATAATATGCTCGCTGTAATTTCACCACTTCCTGAACATGTTGGACAAACCTCTGAGGTCTTTATATCAGTTTCCGGTCTAACTCGCTGTCTCGTAATTTCAATAACGCCGAATTTAGATGGTGGAATAAGATTGTATTTTGCACGATCAGATTTCATGAAACCCTTCATTTTTTCAAAAAGAATTTTATTATTTTCTTTTTCGCGCATGTCAATAAAATCAACACAAATAATCCCACCCATATCTCGTAATTGTAGAACGCGCGCAATTTCTTCTGCCGCCTCAAGATTTGTCGCAAGGGCATTTGCCTCCTGACCAACAGCGCCTTTACGATTTCCACTATTAACGTCAATTACATGCATTGCCTCGGTGTGCTCAATAATCAAATAGGCGCCACTTGGCATTTGAACTTTTTTGCCAAATAGTGTTTTGATTTGTTTGGTGACATCAAATTTTTCAAAAATTGCTAGTTTTCCTTCATAATGTTTGAGAATTTTTTCTTTCCCTGGAACATTAGCAGAAATATACTCTTTCATCTCTAAAAGCAATTTCTCATTATTCACATGAATGTTTGTGAAATCTGCATTTAATAAATCTCTTAAAATTGAAGTCGTAGTGTTTAATTCACCTAAGATTTTTTTTGGCGCTGGCGAACCTTTGATATTGGAATGAATCGTTTTCCATTTATCAAGTAAATTTTGTAAATCATTTTCAAGATCAACAGTTGCTTTGTGCTCTGCAACTGTACGAATAATAACACCAAAATTTTTGGGCTTAATTCGTTCCATTAATTCCTTTAGTCGAGTCCTCTCTTCGTTATCTTTGATTTTTTGGCTCACTGAGATCTTCTCAGAAAATGGAACTAAAACGAGGTACCTTCCTGCAAGCGTAACCTCAGCAGATAAGCGAGGACCTTTTGTTGAAATAGGTTCTTTTGCTACTTGCACTAAGACTTGCTGTGAGGACGATATGGTGTCGCTCATTTTACCATCTTTTTGCAAATCTTTGTCCATTTTGAAATACATCAAATCTGGAACATTTTGCTTTCCGTGAATGGTATCTTTAACAAATTTGCTGAAAGAATTGTATTGCAATCCTAAATCTAAATAGTGAAGGAACGCATCTTTTTCATGGCCAACATCAACAAAAGCTGCATTTAAACTGGGAACAACTCTCCTTACTCGACCTAAATACACATCTCCAACTGCAAAGTCTGTATTACCTCTTTCTTCGTGTAACTCTATGAGTTTTCCATCACGCAAAAGAGCAAGCCAAATGCCAGTGTTACGAGCGTCAACAACTAATTCTAAATTCACAATATGATTTTAATTGGGTTTATTACAATGAATACCTTGATTTTTACAAATCAGGCTTCATTATTAAATCAATAGAAGGTTATTTCTTCTTTTTGTGACGATTTTTTCTGAGTCGTTTCTTACGCTTGTGCGTAGCCATTTTATGTCTTTTTCTTTTTTTACCGCTTGGCATAATGCTATATTTAGAGTTCTTAAAATTTCAAATAAAAATATTTCCCATTTTACAGGACTGCAAAGTTAAACATTTTTTTGGAAATCTTGATAGAGCGACTTTATTATTTCACTTTAACCTTACTTTTCACTTCAGCCACGAAGGTTTTTGAAGGCTTAAAAGAAGGAATGTTATGAGCAGGGATAATAATAGTTGTCTTTTTTGAAATATTACGTCCTGTTTTCTCCGCTCTTTCTTTCACGATAAAACTACCGAAACCTCTCAAATAAACATTTGTTCCTTTACTTAATGATGATTTTATTGAATTCATGAATGCCTCAACTGCTCTAAGAGCCTCTGTTCTTTCTAATCCTGTCTCTTGTGCAATGTCTGCAACGATATCTGCTTTCGTCATTTGTATTTATATATGTTTAAAAAAATCTTAATTGCGCACAAAAGTATAGTTCAGAAAGAATATATTTTTAATTTTCACAAAATATTTATCAACTATTTATTAAATGTCTGTTTTTCAATTAAATATAATTTCATGGTACCATAAAAATAAACGGAATCTACCTTGGCGAGAAACTAAAAACCCCTATTTTATCTGGTTGAGTGAAATAATTTTGCAGCAAACAAGAATTGAACAAGGGACAAACTATTACTTAAAATTTATAAAACGTTTTCCAAAAATTAAAGATTTGGCACTTGCAGATGAACAGGAAGTGTTGAATTTATGGCAGGGCTTAGGTTATTACAGTAGAGCAAGGAACCTTCATGCGACTGCAAAGTATATTTATTTCGATTTAAATGGTAGATTTCCTGAAAATTATAAAGGTCTTATTCTTTTAAAAGGCGTTGGAGTTTACACAGCTTCTGCTATTGCTTCTTTTGCATTTAATGAGTCGAAAGCTGTTGTTGATGGAAATGTTTACAGAGTATTGAGTAGGGTTTTTAATATCGAAACTCCTATTGATTCTTTGTCCGGTAAAAAAGAATTTCAAAATCTTGCAGATGAATTAATCACCTCCCAAGTGCCAGATGTTTACAACCAAGCAATTATGGAATTTGGCGCACTGCAGTGTACTCCTGTAAATCCATCGTGTGACATTTGTCCAGTTCAGTTTATGTGCCTCTCTTTTTCTTATGGCACAGTCAAGTTGAGGCCTTCAAAAACCAAAAAATTAAAAATTAAGTCGCGGTTTTTTGTGTTTACTATACAGCAAGATTTAGCAGGAAAAATTGCCATTGTAAAAAGAGAGCAAAAAGATATTTGGCAAAATCTCTTTCAATTTCCATTATTAGAATTTGACACGACTGAAAAAAAAGTTTCTTTCCTTCGCTCTACTAAATTTGATTTTGTTTCAAAAGAATACAAACACATCTTATCTCATCAACATATTTTTGCGACTTTCGTTTTTCGGAAGGTAAAAAAAATTAAACTGCAAGTGGGCGAGGAAAAAATTATCCCTTCCCAAATTGATGATTATCCAATACCGAGATTGCTAGAGAAATTTCTTGAAGAAAATTGCGCTCAACTTTTTTCTTAATTGAAAGTTTAAGTTCATTAACTTTGTGAAAAAAATACTATGATTTCAATAATTCAACAAAGCTCAGAAAAAGAAAATAGCAACTGCATTTATTTAATTGATAAAAAAAGTAAAACCAAAGATTTTGATTCTCAATTTGAAAATAGTGTCGCTAAACTAAAAGATGGTGCTAAGAAATTTGATTATTTAAAACTCTCTAAAGCGCATGTGTTTTTTATTTGGGAAGATCAGAAGGCAGAAGAATTGCGGGTGCTTGGCTCTAAAATTCACGACATGATTTGCTCTGAATGTGAATCAATTTCTATTATTGGGAAATCAAAGGAAGCATTTTTTATTGCAGAAGGTCTTGCTTTAACGAATTATCAATTTTTAAAATATATTAGTAAACCTAAAACACACATTTTAAGAACCATCATTTTATCTGAGGAATACGATAAAGAGAAAGTTGCTGAGTTAAACAACTGTATCAAAGCCGTTTTTTGGGCTAGAGACGCAGTAAATACGCCTGTTTCTGATTTAAACGCTGTGCAGCTAGCCGAAGCGGTTGTAAAATTAGGCGAAGAAGCAAATTTCCAGGTTCAAGTACTAGAAAAAACCCAAATCGAATCATTGAAAATGGGAGGTTTATTAGCTGTAAATAAAGGATCTATAGATCCTCCAACATTTACTATCGCAGAATACAAGCACAAAAAAGCGCTTAATAAAAAACCGATAATTTTAGTGGGTAAAGGGGTTGTCTACGATACTGGGGGCTTAAGCTTAAAACCAACTCCAGGTTCTATGGACTGCATGAAATGCGATATGGCTGGTGCAGCAGCAGTTGCAGGAGCACTTTATTTAGCAGCTTTACAAAAATTGAAATTACACATCATCGTATTAATTCCTGCAACTGACAATCGTCCTGGAGGAAATGCATATACTCCGGGAGATGTAATTACAATGTTCAATGGATCAACTGTTGAGGTTTTGAATACAGACGCTGAAGGCAGAATGATTTTAGCGGATGCTTTATCTTATTCCATGAAATACGATCCGGAAATTGTGATAGACGCAGCAACTTTAACGGGCGCCGCGCTTCGTGCGATTGGAACGGAAGCAAGTATTATTATGGGAAATGCCAAAAATCACTATTTTGAAGATTTAGAGAAAGCAGGAAATGAAGTGCATGAAAGAGTAGTTCGTTTTCCATTTTGGGATGATTATGCAAAACACATGGAATCTAAAATTGCAGATTTAAAAAATATCGGTGGACCGAATGCAGGAATGATTTCCGCGGGGAAATTTTTGGAACATTTTTTAAAAGCACCATATATTCATATGGACGTCGCAGGACCAACTTGGCTCGATAGCAGAGAAAATTACAAAGGGCAAGGAGGTACTGGTGCTGGGGTTCGTTTATTGTATCAATTCTTAAAAAATTATTCTTCCTAATGGAAAAAGATACTGAGGTTCAATCCATAATAAAAGTTGGCATTACAATTGGCGATATTAATGGCATTGGTCCAGAAATTATCTTAAAAGCTCTCGCTGATGCAAGAATTTTAAAAGATTTTACACCCATAATTTATGGCTCTGAAAAAGTTTTAACTCATTATCAAGGTCTTATGGAAATGGATGATTTTAGCATCCAAACGTGTAAAAATGCAAGTCAAGCACTTCAAAATAATGTGAATGTTATAAATGTTTGGGCTGAAGAGGTTGAAATCTCAGTAGGTTTAGGTACAGAGAAAGGTGGAATTTATGCATTCAAAGCTTTAGAGGCCGCAACTCAAGATATTTCTGAGGGGAAAATAGACGTTCTTGTTACAGCTCCTTTTTCCAAAGATGGAATGATTGAAGCTGGCTTCAAATTCCCCGGACATACGGAATATCTTGCTGATTTATCAGGAGTAAAAGAGGCATTAATGATTTTAGTTTCCCCGAGCTTAAAAGTCGCTTTGGTCACAAGCCACATTCCAATTAAAGATATTAGCAAGAAATTAACGAAAGATTTAATAATTCAGAAAATCAAGGCATTTGAACAAAGCTTAAAAAAAGATTTCAATATTATTAAACCTAAAATAGCAGTTTTTGGACTAAATCCGCACGCTGGAGAAAATGGAAAATTAGGTTCTGAAGAAGCAGAGACAATCCTTCCTGCGATACAATTTTGTAAAAATGAAGGGATTTTAGCCTTTGGACCTTTTGCTGCTGATGGCTATTTTGGTTCTCCTGCAAAAAATCAATACGATGGCGTATTAGCAATGTATCACGATCAAGGTCTTGCAGCTTTCAAAGCCTTATCATTCGATGATGGAGTTAATTTTACCGCTGGCCTTCCAATTGTGAGAACCTCTCCAGATCATGGAACGGCATTTGATATTGCAGGAAAAAATTGTGCTTCAGAACAATCCTTCAGAAGTGCAATCTATTTAGCTTTAGATATTTATAAAGCGCGAAAATTTCAGAAAATAATTCATTCAAATCCGCTCCCTTTTACTCCTGAGGATAAAAAGAAGAAGGATGGCCGAGATGAGTAAAATGATTTTTTCTATTTAAAAGAAAAAGATTATCTTTGCCCTTCGTTTTGGTTTAATTCAAAAATTAACGCGTGAAAAGTCAATTTGAAATACCCTTTGTCGGATTAAAAATTGGACACCATGATTTTGAGCTAAACATAGACGATACGTTCTTTGAGTCTTTGCCGTTTTCAACAATTGAAAAAGGCGATTTGAAAGTTTGGTTGGATTTAGAAAAAAAGGAATCAATGCTTGTAGCTGATTTCGAAGTTTGTGGAACCATAAAAGGAACTTGTTGCCGTTGTAATGAAGAAATGGATGTTGAGGTAGAAGGAGAAATGACTATTTATTACAAATTTGGAAATGAGAATGAAGAGGATGAAAACTTAATTGTTATCCCTTTTGATAGTTATGAAATAAATGTGCAACAAGCAATTTATGAACTTATAACAGTTTCTATTCCATCTAGACCAATCCACGAAGACAACGAATGCGAAAAAGAAATGGTTGAATTAATTAAAAAATATACTCAGCCGGAACCAAAAAAAGAAGATGACAATGATGTTGACCCTCGCTGGGAAGCATTGAAAAATTTAAATTGATAATTATATAATAAAGTTATGGCACATCCGAAACGAAAAATTTCCAAAACACGTAGAGACAAACGTAGAACTCACATAAATGCTGTTGCAAGCAATGTTGCTACTTGTCCTACAACTGGTCAGCCTCATTTGTTTCACCATGCTCATTGGCACGAAGGAAAATTATATTACAAAGGAAGAGTTCTAGCTGAAAAAGAAGTTGTTGAGTAATCAACAAAATATTCTTAAATGAAAATTGGAATAGACATTTCTGGGGGTGACTTTGCTCCTGCAGCGAATCTTGATGGTGCCATTCTCGCCCAAAAAGAATTAAATAATGATGCCATTATCGTACTGATAGGGGATGAAACTGTAATAAGTGCAGAATTAAAATCAAGAAATGTTGCTACTTCTCTTTTTGAAATTATTCATGCGCCAGAAGTAATTTCTTATCACGATCACCCAACAAGAGCACTATCAAAAAAACCCAATAGTAGCATTTCCGTAGGCTTCAATCGCCTAGTGAGAGAAGATTTAAATGTTTTTGCGAGCACTGGAAATACTGGCGCAATGCTAGTGGGGGCCATGTATAAATTGAATACAATCCCAGGAATTATTAGACCTTGTATAACTTCAACTCTTCCAGCAATAGACGGCTCAAAAACTATTTTATTGGATGTTGGCTCAAATGCCGATTGCAAATCTGACGTATTGTATCAATTTGCAGTTTTAGGTTCTCTTTATTCTCATCACGTTCACAACGTCGAAAAGCCAAAAGTTGCACTTTTAAACATCGGAGAAGAAGAGTCAAAAGGAAATTTATTAACCATTGCAACCTATAAACTTCTTGCTGAATCAGATGAGGTAAATTTCATTGGAAATATAGAAGGACGAGATATTTTTTCTGGAAAAGCGGATGTAATTGTCTGTGATGGCTTTACAGGTAATGTTGTTCTAAAGCAAGCTGAAGGAATTTATACACTCATGAAAAAAAGAGGAATAAAAGACGACTATTTTGATCGATTTAATTACGAAAATTATGGTGGCACTCCCATTCTTGGTGTAAAAGGCAATGTAGTTATTGGCCATGGGATTTCAAATGAAATTGCAATAAAAAACATGCTTTTACATGCCTATGAAGTTGCTAACTCAGGGTTAGCAATGAAAGTAAACGATGCATTTAATTAAACTATGAGTAAGATAACCGCAGCAATTACTGGCGTTCAAGGATATGTTCCTGAGCATGTTTTAAGCAATGAAGACCTTACTAAAATTGTTGATACCTCCGATGAATGGATTACTACTCGCACAGGTATTAAGGAACGGAGAATTATGAAAAATGGTGCTTCATCTGACATGGCTGCTGAAGCGGTAAAAAGTTTACTAAAGAAAAAAAATATTGACCCACTCGAAATTGAGTTAGTTGTTTTAGCAAGTGTTACTCCAGATCATTTGTTTCCAAGTACTGCAAATATTTTATGCGATAAAGTTGGCATGACAAATGCTTGGGGTTTCGATCTTTTAGCGGCTTGCTCCGGATTTTTATTCGCCTTAACAACAGCTTCTCAATTTATTGAAAATGGTAGGTATAAAAAAGTTCTTGTCGTTGGAGTTGATAAAATGTCCTCTATAGTTGATTATACCGACAGAACCACTTGTATTATTTTTGGCGATGGAGCAGGCGTTGTACTATTAGAGCCAAATGAAGAAGGATTGGGAATTCAAGATCATATTCTTAGAACAGATGGTTCTGGAAGAGAATTCCTCATTCAGCAGGGTGGCGGTTCTGTAAATCCTGCAACATTTGATACAATAGAAAAGAAATTTCACTTCATTAAGCAAGAAGGCTTACAAGTTTTTAAATTTGCAGTTACAAAAATGGCGGATGTTTCTGCAGAAATAATGGAGAAAAATAACCTGACAAGTGATGATGTTGCTTGGTTGGTGCCTCACCAAGCAAATTTAAGAATCATAGATGCAACTGCCAATAGAATGGGTGTTACAAATGATAAAGTGATGATAAATATCCAAAAATATGGCAATACAACTGCCGGCACTTTGCCCTTGTGTTTGTGGGATTATGAAAAACAGCTGAAAAAAGGTGACAACATCATACTTTCTGCCTTCGGTGGAGGATTTACTTGGGGATCAATTTATTTAAAATGGGCATATAATTCATAATAATTAACTTTATAAAAAAATCATAGCCATGACTTTAGAAGAAATAAAAGATTTAATTAAACTGGTTTCGAAATCTGGAATTGGAAGGGTTGAAATCGAACGCGAAGGATTTAAAGTAGTTATAAAAGGAGGTGTTAGTGCTCAATCTGAGCAAGCTGTATATGTGCAACAAGCACCGCCAAGTCAACAAATTTCTGCTGCTGCCCCGATTTTGGCACCTGTAGCATCAACTATTCCAATAGCTGCAGTTGAAGCAGAAAATGACTCGAAGTATATCACGATAAAATCTCCTATGATTGGAACTTTCTACAGAACTGCTGGACCAGATAAGCCTGCTTTTGTAGAGGTGGGAACGGAAATAAAAAAAGGTGATAAATTATGTATCGTTGAAGCAATGAAAACCTTTAATGAAATCGAAGCTGAAGTTTCAGGAAAAATCATTAAAGTTCTTGTTGACAACGCAAATCCTGTAGATTACGATCAACCTTTATTTTTAGTAGATCCATCTTAAAACGAATTTTAAAAATTAGGGATGTTTAAAAAAATATTAATTGCCAATAGAGGCGAAATTGCCTTACGCGTTATTCGAACTTGTAAGGAAATGGGAATTAAAACTGTTGCGGTTTATTCCACTGCTGATAAAGATAGTTTGCCTGTTCGTTTCGCTGACGAAGCTGTTTGCATTGGCCCGCCTTTAAGCGCAAAATCTTACTTGTCTATTCCAAGTATTTTAGCTGCCGCGGAAATCACAAATGCAGATGCGATTCATCCTGGTTATGGATTTCTTTCCGAAAACGAGAAATTTTCAAAGGTTTGTCAAGAACATGGCATTAAATTTATTGGCGCGCTTCCCGAGCAAATTGCTGGTATGGGCGATAAAGCTTCTGCAAAAGATACGATGATAAAAGCGGGAGTTCCTTGTATTCCTGGTTCAGAGGGCTTGCTTGAATCTATTTCTGAAGCAAAAAGCATTGCAAAAAAAATTAAGTATCCCGTAATTTTAAAAGCTACAGCTGGTGGCGGAGGAAAAGGGATGCGCATAGTTTGGGAAGAATCTGAATTAGAATCTGCCTGGGATTCTGCACGACAGGAGTCTGCTGCAGCATTTGGTAACGATGGAATGTATTTAGAAAAATACATCCTTGAACCGCGACACATAGAAATTCAAATTGCAGGAGATCAATTTGGGAATGCCTGTCATTTGTCTGAAAGAGACTGCTCTATTCAGCGCCGCCATCAGAAATTAGTGGAGGAAACACCTTCGCCTTTTATGACAGACGAACTGCGCGAAAGAATGGGTGCCGCAGCAATAAAAGCTGCAAAAGCCGTGAAGTATGAAGGAGTTGGAACTGTAGAATTTTTGGTGGATAAAAACCGCGATTTCTATTTTATGGAGATGAATACGCGTATTCAAGTTGAACATACCATCACAGAAGAGGTAATTAATTTTGATTTGATAAAAGAGCAAATTAAAATTGCTGCAGGTGAAAAAATTTCCGGCAAAAATTATTACCCCATGATGCACGCCATTCAATGTAGAATAAATGCCGAAGATCCCTCTATGGATTTTAGACCTTGCCCTGGGAAAATTACGGAATACCACTGCCCAGGTGGTCATGGTGTTAGAATTGATGCGCATGTCTATGCTGGATATACGATTCCTTCTAATTACGATTCGATGATTTCTAAGCTAATTGTCGTTGCCCAAACGCGCGAGGAAGCAATTTTGAAAATGAAAAGGGCCTTGGATGAATACATAATTGAAGGGGTAAAAACTACAATTCCTTTTCATCAGAAACTGATGCAAAACGAGGATTTCTGCAAGGGAAATTTTACCACCAAGTTCATGGAGACCTTTGAATTCTGATTTTTTAGCTTAAGAAATAAAAAAAAAGCAACTATATTCTTTAAATTTCGTTAATTAAACGTTAAATTTATGCTAACTTTTGAGGTTGCTTGCTATGAACCATTTTTTTCGGGTTTTTTTTCTTCTTTTCTCTTTAGCCGGAATTAATTTTTTGTCTTTTGGACAAGCTCCAACTGGAACTCAGTGGCCTATAACAACAACTACCCCTTTTACCCCTAGCTGTGGCACTAATGCTATAATAGGTGGGTCAGCATCAACTGGATATACCACCAATCAATACTCATTGGTGGCTGTTACTGCTGGTTATCAATATAACTTTGTAAGTTTAACTACTACAAATTCAGCATCAGGAACTGACTACGTAACAATAACAAATTCAACAAATACACAAACTTATTTAGGGGGCTTAAACGGAACTTCTGGTATCTACTGGACTGCAACTATTACGGGTAATGTTCGTTTTTACGCTCACGTTGCTATAAATACTCCCGCTTCCGCTCCCCGTCGTCGAAAAGTGGTGATGGCGCCTTTTCAAGCAACAATTTCCACTGTAAATTCTCTCTGCTCAGGTGCCCCAGGAACAGGGCAATATACAATTACCGTAGGACCTAACCATTGGTCTAGTCAAAGTTACAATGTTCTATACAATGGTATTTCTGTGGTTGGTTATGGTGCGACAACTACAAATCCAGAAATTTGCGCTGCTTGTCCTACTCTTGTAACAAACGGAACATCAATATGGTCAGGTACAACTACACTTACTCCCCCTTTTACAGGGCATACTTTTGTCGCACCAAATGGAACGAGTTCATCCAATGTAGCGGGCACAAATTCATATACCACTACTAACTTTGGTCCTGTTGGCACTTATTCCTCAGCTTCAAATATTGTAGGAGGTCCAACTAATTTAGTAATTTCAGTACAACCAAGTGGCTTGCTTCCAAATACTTACACAGCAGGCTGTGGTGCTTACGTTTTTTACCCAACAATTACTGCTCCTCCAAATATTATATTTTTGCAACAAGGGCAAACAAACTATTCTTGTGGCACAGGTTCAATTATAGTAAAAGGAACTGGAGGTGTGCCGCCCTATAATATTAGTTGGACAGACGGTACAACAGCTGTTAACCCACCAGGAAATGAAATATTAGCAAGTAATGGCACTTATGCTATTCCGAATTTAGTTGCAGGAAATTACACCTTGACATTAACAGATGCAAATGGTTGCATAAAAACTTTATTAGTTACAATAATTCCTCCGCCTCCCCCTGGTCCACCTACTGCTATTGTTTCCGCACAACCATCTTGTATACTTGCAACAGGAACAATTACAGTAACAGCACCTACTCCAGGAACTGGAATAACCTACACTGTTACTGGAACTACTCCCCTTGTTGCAGCACAAAGCAATAGCACAGGAGTTTTTCCCAATTTAGCACCAGGAGTTTACGCTGTAACTAGTTCCTTAAATGGTTGTGCCTCGCCAGTAGTTACTTTGACAATAGACCCTCAGCCAAGTAGCCCGCCGGCACCGCTTGCAAGTGTAACAGAGCAACCAAATTGTACTCTTTCAACAGGAACAATTACAGTTTCAACGCCTACACCAGGAGCAGGAATTACGTATACCTTAACTGGAACCAACCCAGTACTTGCATCAGTTACAAATACACTTGGGGTTTTTCCTAGCTTAAGCCCCGGAATTTACGAGCTTGTCGTTTCTTTGAATGGCTGCAACACAACACCAATTTCACTTACTGTGAACCCACAACCGATTACTCCTGCAGCTCCAATTGCAAGTGTAACTGAGCAACCAAATTGTACTCTTTCAACGGGAACAATTACTGTAACGGATCCACCAAACAATATAGGAATCACCTATACTGTGACAGGCACAAATCCCGTACTTGTTCCAATTACTAACGGCACTGGAATATTTTCAAATTTAGCTTCAGGAATTTACAATGTAACAACCTCTGCAAATGGATGTACTTCATCGGCAATTTCACTAACTATCAATCCACAACCAATAACACCTTTAGCTCCAACTGCTAGTGTAACTGAACAGCCAAACTGTTTGCTATCTACCGGAACAATAACGGTATCAAGTCCAGCAAATGGAGTCGGTATTAGTTATACGGTAACCGGTACAAATCCTGTTGTTCCTGCACAAAATAATGCAACAGGAATATTTTCTGGTTTAAGTTCTGGAATTTATGATGTCACGACAAGCTCAGCAGAAGGATGTATTTCACCAGCTATTTCACTCACTGTAAATCCTCAGCCTCCTACGCCTGTGGCTCCAACGGCAAGTGTAACTGAACAGCCAACTTGTTTAGTAGAAACAGGAACTATCACGGTAACTAGCCCTATAAATTCCCCTGGAGTTTCTTACACACTTACTGGAATAAATCCTGTCGTTGCTGCCCAGACTAATTTTACTGGTGTTTTCTTGTTTCTATATTCTGGAATTTATGAAGTTACAACAACTTCAATAGATGGCTGTGTTTCTCCAGCAATTTCATTAACTGTAGATCCACAACCTCTTAC
>SYKJ01000081.1 GCA_005798205.1 Bacteroidota bacterium
GTATTATCTCGCTGACTTGTTCTTTCCAATTTTTACCCGAATAAGATTGATTTTTGATATCCCAATCATAATATGTTTTAATTCTTTCATCTTTATTTGAAAGCAAGACTTCTGCCTCAGAGATATCTCGAATTCCAACTTGTACTAATTTGGTCATGTTTCCACAGCTTTGAAGAACATTATTCATAATGCTAGCATGAGATTGATGAAAACCTTCGTATCTAATTCTTAAATCCGCATGCGCATCGATTTGCAATATCCCAAATTCATGGTACTTTTCATTTAAAGCCTCAATTAAACCCAAGGGTGTGGAATGTTCACCGCCAAGGACAGCAGGTATTTTTCCTTTTGAAATAAGATTTTTGCAGCGTTCTTTCAAATTTTCTCTCAGAGCTTGGTGTACCTTATTAATTTCGGTAACTTCAGTCTTGAATTTCGTGCTTGCTAATTCTTCTCCATGTAACTCTAAAAAAGAGATATAATTGGTGCTCATTTCACAACAAATTTCATTAAGTTCTATCCATTCTTTTGAAATTGGAGCCATGAAAATCTTTGTAGAGGAAGCTTTTTCAAGATTAGGATGATAAAAATCCAATTGTATTGATGCGTCTAAAATTGCTTGTGGTCCTTTGCTTGAACCTTTGCCATAAGAAGCTGTGGCATCCCAAGGAACAGGAATGATAACAATATCAGCTTCTCCTTCAGTGGAAGGAAATCCAAAAATATTTCCATTTGCAATACCTACGCCATCAGGATTAAAATCAGTCATTATTTTTAGTTTTGAAATCCTTTAATTGCATTTCTAACCGAACCGTGTTTCTCTAGGAGTATTGCGGCTTCGGAATATTCAATTTTGAGTTCTTCAACAAGCATGTTTATACCTCGATCTATCAATTTATTATTGCTTAATTGCATATCAACCATTTTATTGCCTTTTACACGACCAAGTTTTATCATGAGTGAGGTTGAAATCATATTCAAGACTAGTTTTTGAGCTGTTCCTGATTTCATTCGTGTGCTTCCGGTTACAAATTCAGGACCAACAATTGGTGTTATTGAAAATTCAGCAGTTTTAGCCAAAAGTGATTCTGGGTTACAAGAAATCCCTGCCGTTAAAATATTATTTTCATTGGCTTTTTCCAATCCCCCAATAACATAAGGGGTGGAGCCAGAAGCAGCAATACCGACTACTGTATCATTTGAATTGATATGATATTCCAAGAGATCTTTCCATGCTTGTTCTTTGTCGTCTTCTGCAAATTCAACGGCTTTTCTGATGGCTGTATCTCCTCCAGCAATTATTCCAACAACAATTCCGTGATCAATACCAAAAGTTGGAGGGCATTCGCTTGCATCGACGATACCGAGTCTACCGCTAGTTCCTGCACCAATGTAAAATAAACGACCACCAGATTTCATGCGAAGAAAACATGCTTCAATAAACTTTTCGATTTTTGGTATTTCCTTTTCAACAGCTAGCGCAACGGTTTGATCCTCTTTATTTATTTTTGACAATAATTCGAGGCTTGACATTTTCTCTAAATGTTCATAATTCGAAGAGGATTCTGTAATTTTCTTCACTTTTATTAAACTAAATATGCTTTAAAGTCATTCTCATTAAGTTCGACCTCAACACGATCTTGCAAAGTAGTTGATAAGCCCAAACCAATAAAATCTGTTTTAATAGGATATCTTCTATGAGCTCTATCAACGAGAGCAACAGTTTTTATAGCTTTCGTGGCCTGCTCTAAAAATTTCATGACAGCATACTGCATAGTTTTACCAGAATTTATTACATCGTCAACGAGTATAATGTATCCTTTTTTCAATAATTTTTCATCAATAGACAAGCGAATTTTCTCGCTCCAAGGTTCTTCTTTATTGATAAATACTTCAAAAAAAACAATTTTAATATCAGAGTTCTCATTAATTATCTGCACGATTTTTTTTGCAAGCATACTACCATTTCCTGATATTCCTCCAATAAAAAGAGTTTGTTCTTCAAATGTATTTTCAAGAATTTGATGACCAAGACGTGTGATTTTTTGATCAATCTGTTGATGGTTTAAGATTACTTGCATTATTTATCTTTATTTTACAAATATAAGCGAAATCAATAATTCAACTTAAATAGTACCCTTACTTTTTTCTTGAACTAACAGCCTCATAGACAAGATGTTGAATTTTTGTCCGAATATTTAAATCTCTTAATTTCCAGTTTTCAGCATCTGGGTTCACGCGATTAGATAGAAAAATAAAGATTACTTTTTCATTTGGGTCAGCCCACGCAAGCGTTCCAGTAAAACCTGAATGTCCATAACTTTCCTGAGATGCAAGAATATCGCACGGACCACCGCCACTTGCGTTGGGTTTATCAAATCCAGCACCTCTGCGGTTGCCTGAAAATTGTCTTTTTGTATATTCAGTAATTGTTTTTTCATCAAAAAAAGTCATTCCTGCATATTTACCTTTGAGAAGAAATAAGTTCATGATACTTGCTAAGTCAGTTGCATTACAGAATAAACCCGCGTGCCCTGCAACACCTCCCAACATTGCCGCTCCTGGATCGTGAACATAGCCATGAATAAGCTGCCTCCGAAAAGTCAAATCATTTTCTGTGGGAATAATCTTTGTTTTAGGAAAGAAGTTAAGTGGAAAATATCGGGCAAATCTTAAACCCATTGGTTCGTAAATATTTTTCCTTAAATATTCATCTTGTTTACAATTGATTTGTTTTTCTAAAATTTTCTGAGTGAAATAATAACATAAATCAGAATAAA
>SYKJ01000005.1 GCA_005798205.1 Bacteroidota bacterium
GATAATTCAGATGAAGAGTCTTAAATAAAGAATTTACAGAATACCATATTAAAATTATAGTTGCTTCGATCTTTTGATTCATAGTGAATAACTATTTTAGCTATTTTTTTTATTAATTTAGTTCTTTTTAAAAAACAATTTTCGCTTAAACCACCTTTACTCCTCACTTTATGTATAAACTGAACAATAAATTTTCTTTCGTTTGTGGCAGCACTCAAGGCATCGGAAAAGCAATTGCCATCAAACTTGCGGAAATGGGAAGTTCTGTGGTTTTAATAGCAAGAAACGAAGATAAATTAAAAGCGACTTTAAGTGAATTAGATAACTCGCAGGGGCAAAAACACAACTATTTATGTGCTGATTTCTCAGATCCGGTAGCTTTTAAAAGTAAAGTAGCTGATTTTTTAGCACTAGGAAATTACGCACATATTTTAATAAATAACAGCGGTGGACCTCAAGGAGGTCTCATTAAAGACGCAAATGTGGAAGAATTTATTTCTACTTTCAATCAACATTTAATCTGCAATCATATATTGGTTCAAGCGCTTTATCCCAAAATGATAGAATTTGGGTATGGAAGAATTATTAATATCATTTCTACTTCTGTAAAACAGCCACTTCCAAATTTAGGAGTATCAAATACAATTCGAGGAGCTGTGGCAAGTTGGAGCAAAACATTGGCCAATGAATTAGGGCAATATGGAATAACTGTTAATAATGTTCTTCCCGGGGCAACAGATACAAGCCGTTTGACTGAACTTGCGGAGATAAAATCAAAAAAAACAGGACAGAGTGTAGAGGAGATTTTTAAAGAAATGGCAAATGAATCTCCAATGAAGCGTATTGCAAAACCAGAGGAAGTTGCTGCAGCCGTTGCCTTTTTGGCAGCTCCAGAGGCATCTTATGTAAACGGAATAAATTTACCTGTAGATGGAGGTAGAACTAAAAGTCTTTAAGGTTCAAAATATTTTCTCTGTTTTCTGAATTGTAAAACCGAAGAAGCATTATCATAGAATTCTATTAATTTTGTCCAAAATTTTAAACGAATCTTCGATACAAAATGGAAATGCAACAAGTTTTAAAAACGCTGGGAATTAAGTCTGTAAATAGTGGAGCTTCTACAGGATCTAATTTCATTCATACAAAAGGGGAAATTATTTCTTCTTTTTCACCCGTTGATGGAAAATTAATAGCAATAGTAAATTCTGCAAGACTTGAAGATTATGAACTGGTAATTAAAAAAGCACAAGAAGCTTTTATTTACTGGAGAACGCTGCCAGCTCCGAGAAGGGGAGAAATAATTCGTCAATTAGCAGAAAAAATCCGCTTTTACAAAGAACCTTTAGGGCGCTTGGTTTCTTATGAAATGGGGAAATCTTTACAAGAAGGACTCGGAGAAGTGCAAGAGATGATCGACATCTGTGATTTTGCTGTTGGTTTATCGCGACAGTTATACGGACTAACGATGCACTCTGAACGTCCTGGCCATAGGATGTATGAACAATACCACCCCTTAGGAATTGTGGGAATCATCTCAGCTTTCAATTTTCCTGTTGCAGTTTGGAATTGGAATACGGCCTTAGCTTGGGTTTGTGGAGATGTCTGCGTTTGGAAACCCTCAGAAAAAACACCAATTACGGCGCTTGCCTGCCAAAATATAACAAACGAAGTTTTTACTGCCAATCAAGTTCCTGAGGGAGTTTCAGGTCTAATAATTGGCGGGGCAGAAATAGGTAAATTAATGGCAAATGACAAAAGAATCCCATTAATTTCTGCAACCGGTTCAACACGCATGGGAAAATCGGTGGGAGCAGCAGTTGGAGAACGTTTAGGTCGTTCATTATTAGAATTAGGAGGAAACAATGCAATTATTATTACTCCAAGTGCTGATTTAAAAATGGTTGTTCCTGGGGCAGTCTTTGGTGCTGTTGGTACTGCAGGTCAACGTTGCACATCTACCCGAAGATTAATTATTCACGAAAGTGTTTACGATAAAATCAGAGTCGCTGTAACAAATGCCTACAAACAATTGCGTATTGGCGATCCTTTGGATCAAAAAAATCATGTTGGACCGCTTATCGATACTGATGCAGTAAATGCTTACTTAGCTTCTATTGAGGCAGCTAAAAAAGAGGGTGGAAAAGTACTTGTTGAAGGCGGAGTTCTTAGTGGTACAGGTTATGAGTCGGGGTGTTATGTTAAACCTTGTATTATTGAGGCAGAAAATCATTTTGCTATTGTTCAACATGAGACTTTTGCTCCTATCTTATATTTGATAAAATATGCTGGGGACCTTGAAAATGCAATTGCACTTCAAAATGCCGTTCCACAGGGTCTTTCTTCAGCAATTATGACAAATGAACTAAAAGAATCGGAGGCTTTTTTATCCTCTGCAGGCTCTGATTGTGGCATAGCAAATGTAAATATCGGAACTTCTGGCGCTGAAATTGGTGGTGCATTTGGAGGCGAAAAAGAAACCGGTGGAGGACGCGAATCAGGATCTGACGCTTGGAAAGTATACATGCGCAGACAAACAAACACAATTAATTACACGGATAGTTTGCCTCTTGCTCAAGGAATTAAGTTTGACCTATAGAAATCAAAAATAAGCTCGAAGCTCCATGCCTCCGCTGTGAACTGTCCTTATTAATTCCGATTTTCTACCTAGATATTGAATAGAAAGTTGGAGATTATTTGATAAGGTTCTTTGGTACGAGCAAGTCCAAGTGTAATTTATTCCAGGTTGAAGCGACTCTAATAACTCAAACCCAATCGCAGAATTCGGATTTCCTTCATATTTCATGGAAACCATTTTAAATTCTCCTTGCAGACTTCCTTTATCAATTTTATTGTATTTTAGGGTACTGCCAATTTCTCGTGTGTTACATTTTTCGCCTCCATACGACAAGGCATTTATTTTATCTGCGGCCCTTCCCTCAAAAGAAATTCTAAAATTCGTAGATCTTTGATATATTATTTTTGTGCTTGCCGTTTGATATTCGTATGAATAATTTCTTCCAATAACATAATCTGCTATGGCTGTCTTTTTTCCTAAAATTAGAGACGATTCAAGAGAAAGTTCAGGTGTTATATTCCATCTTATAAGTCCTTGATTAAATTGCTGTTGTTTTGAATCAAAGCCTGAGCTGAGCAATGTTTTTGCTTTGGAGTTATCACTTGTAAACTCAGCGCTTACAATTTGAGATAAACGATTAAAAAATAATGTATTTCTAATAGTTGTATTTGTACTTATCAGATTTGGGAGAGCAATTTCACTAGTGAAAGGATTAAATACTGTCCTTGCGTCAAATTCGTTTATCTTTCTATTTATTCTAAAACGAGCTTGATCTGAAAAGCGATTTAAAAATTTTAAAATTCCTTTTTTCTTCTCCCAAATTCGTTCAGGTCTCCAAAACACACTTTGATTTAACTCGTTTGAGTACGTTTTTACATATTGATTACTAGGAGTGAAAATACGTATATAACTTGCTTGATCAATGTATTGTGCAATCTCAAATTCGTTTAAATCTTTAATGCCATCTGAGTTGTAATCAACCCAAGTATAAATACCTTGCCCATCATTTACTTTTATATAAAGAAATTCTCTCTTTTGTTCTAAACCAGAACCGATCTCATAAAAATTATTAATAGTGAGGGCTGATTTCCAAAATTTTGCAGCGTATTCGATGCGTCCAACAAATGAATTTTCGGGTTTTTGATCTAGTAAGAGGCTGTCTAAAATTGATAAGGATCTGTATGCAGATTGAATATTTAAGCTTTGATTTTTATATTCCACTAATTTTAATTCCGCACCAATAGTTTTTGCTTTGGCAACGGGTTTTAATTCTAAAGAATCACCTCGTTGATCTATGCGTTCCCTCCAGAAAAATTTGTAATTAATTTTTGCTGAATCTCTATTTTCTACAAAAAATTGGTAATCAAAAAATAGATAACTAGATGTTAAAACGGTATTATAGCTATCCGAAAAGATATTGCGTTCCCGATCATCTTTGTATCCTAATCTTAGCCATTTTAAATCTTTGGAAATTGTTGAGCGATGTCGAATAAAGCTATTTTTAAATTCTGAATCATTTTTTAATACGCTGCCCTCCCATTTTATTTGCCAACCTTTTTGCTGCCAATTTCCGTCTGTAGCTATTCTTCTTCCAACATAATCTTCGCCAATATCAAAATATTGTCCTTCTAAATTGATTCTACCAAATTGGAGGTGTTCCAAATTCGTACCTAAGTTTGTTGCTAATTGATTTCCCGTATACCCTTTATTTCGCGTATTCCAATCTCTGTCAAATTCCACACTTCTGTATTGCTCAATTGGGCTAAAATTTGTACTTAAGAATTCCACATCTCCCTTTGTTTCAAACTTCCATTTCTTGATGCTATCATTTCCAAAGGGAAGAGAATAAATCCCTTTGAATTTTTGTGCTATACCCTGATTATCATTATTCCCAATTTTTGAAAATGTATTTTGATCATTTGTAGACAGCGCACTTTCACTCTCTATAATAAAACGAGGATTAATTTTTAATAAAAGCCCAGCACTAAATAGTTGTTTTTGTTTAGGCAGAATAACTAAGCGTGAAGGAGCGTAGTCTCCCTGAGGAATTCCAGAAATTGGTTCCACCCATTTAAAAATTTTGCCAAGCGCAGAGTAACTACTTAAGACATAGTTCCCTTCATTTGCTCCAACAAATTGAAAAGAGGCACGGTAAGTAGCAGAAATAGGATCAGCACTAAATACTAAAACTGAATCATAAGTTAAAGAATCAATCATTTTATACAGAATCTGGTTTTCTAAGTAGCCAATTGAGTCAATACTGTTAATTCTCGCTAAGTCTAAATCATCTCCTATTTGAGAAAGATAC
>SYKJ01000082.1 GCA_005798205.1 Bacteroidota bacterium
CTTTCTTGGGCCTAATGGAGCAGGAAAATCAACCACAATGAAAATCATGACAGGATTTATTCCTTCTTCTTCAGGCGAGGTTTTTATATGCGGCATGAAAGTAGACGTTGAAAATCTTAAAACTCGACAGATAATTGGTTATTTACCGGAAAATAATCCATTGTATACAGAAATGTATGTTCGAGAATATTTAGAATTTGTAGGTAGGATTTATAAAATTAAAAATCTGAAGAATCGTGTTACCGAAATGATTCACACTCTTGGCTTAGAACTTGAGCAAAATAAAAGAATTGAGGCTCTGTCTAAAGGTTACCGTCAACGCGTTGGGCTTGCTCAAGCGATTATTCATGATCCTGAAGTATTGATTTTAGACGAGCCAACAAGTGGCTTAGACCCAAATCAACTCGTTGAAATTCGAGAATTAATAAAAAAAATAGGTAAGAAAAAAACAGTTATTTTATCCACTCATATTATGCAAGAAGTGGAGGCAATTTGTGATAGAATTGTAATTATTTCTAAAGGTCAGATTGTAGCCAATGATAAAGCCTCTGTTCTGCAAAATGAAACTTCCCAGCAAACTGTTTTTGTTGAGTTTGATAAAAATGTCTCAAAATCTCAATTATTAAAAATCCCAACTATTCGAAAAGTAGAAGCCGTGAATAATGCCTGGTTGATAGAGTCAACAGCAGATATCGACTTAAGAAAAGAAATAGCTCAATTTGCCCAAAAAAATGACTGGTTAATTCTCACTTTAAAAATCGAGAAAAAATCATTAGAGGAAGTATTTAAAGACTTAACAAAATAAGATGCCGACAAATTTCATAGCGGAATTAAAGTGGAGAGGCATGATTCACGATATAATGCCTGGAACTGAAGAAGCGCTTCTGAAAAAAAGTTCAGGCGGCTACATTGGTTTTGATCCTACTGCTGATTCATTGCATTTGGGACATCTTGTTCAAATTATGACACTTGTTCATTTTCAACGTGCAGGCCATAAACCATTTGCATTAGTTGGAGGTGCAACTGGTATGGTCGGCGATCCCTCTGGGAAATCGCAAGAAAGAAATTTATTGGATAAAGATACATTAGATAAAAATGTAGCTTGTGTTAAAAGCCAATTAGAGAAATTTCTGGATTTTTCTGGAGAAAATGCCGCAGAAATGGTAAATAATTACGACTGGTTTAAAAATTTAAGTTTCTTAGATTTTATAAGAGATGTCGGTAAGCACATTTCTGTAAATTACATGATGGCGAAAGATTCTGTTAAAAAAAGACTCGATACAGGCCTCTCATTTACTGAATTCTCCTATCAATTGGTTCAAGGATACGATTTTTATTATTTAAATAAACATAAAAATTGTGTGGTTCAATTAGGTGGATCAGACCAATGGGGAAACATAGTAACTGGAACAGAATTGATTCGTCGCAAATCAGGAGGTGAAGCATTTGCTGTTACAACTCCTTTGATAAAAAAAGCTGATGGAACCAAGTTCGGGAAGACAGAAAGTGGAAATGTGTGGCTTGATTCCGCAAAAACTTCAGCATATGATTTTTATCAATTTTGGTTAAATGCAAGTGATGTTGACGCAGCAAGCTTCATTCGTATTTTCACGCTTTTTTCCAAAACTGAAATTGAAGCGTTAGAAAAAATCCATGCAGAAACACCTCATTTAAGAGTTCTTCAAAAGGCACTTGCAGAAGATATTACAGTTCGTGTACACGGAGAAGCAGCATTGAAAACGGCACTAGCGGCATCCACTATTTTATTTGGAAAATCTACGGCAGATGATCTTCGCTCATTGAGTGAAAATGATTTTCTTTCTATTTTTGAAGGTGTGCCTCAAGCAAAAATTTCACTTAAACAATTTAGTGAAGGTTTGGGAATTATTGATTTACTTGTTGCAAAAACAAATTTTTTATCTTCCAATAGTGAAGCTAGAAGAGAATTACAAGCAAATGCGATTTCTGTGAACAAAGAAAAAGTTGATGAAAACTTCATCGTTTCTTCAGAACATTTAATTAATCAGAAATATATTCTTTTTGGCAAGGGAAAGAAGCATAATTATATTCTATTAGTAGAAAAGTAGGGGCATACAATTTGTAAAGTAAAATTATAAATCTAATTTTATGCAACTTATACTTATGTCACTTCGTCTTAGTAAATAAAAATTTATATGATAAAATACGCCGTACTTGTTTTTTTAATGGTTTTTTATATTGGAAATTCTCTATCTCAAAATTTTAACAAAGAGCTATTAAAAAGTTATTCGCAAACTGAATTAAATTCTTTTTCTTCGGCAGAAATTTTAATGTTAGAATATGCCCTTGAAAATGCCTGCTATTTCACGCCAATTCCCGATGGAAAAACAGTAGATTTCCCAGAGCTTGAAATAAAAAAAAATACGGTTCAATTTACTGATTTAGGGATTAAGATTACAGATAAAACGCAATATTTTCGTGTGAAAAATCAAAATAAATTATTGGTTGTAAAGTCTAATTATATTCTTCACCTAGAAATTAAAAACAAAAAATAATGAAGTTATTATTAAGCTCAACTTTTACTTTTATTTGCTTTATTGCATACAATCAATCATTACTTCTAACAGATGCCGACTATAATCAAGCAAACCCTTTAAATTGCAGTGCCATAATTCCGCCAAGCGGCACGAATTTTAGTGATGGTGCAACAAATTATGCTGCAAATTTGAATGAAACAATTGTGCTTTGTCCAGACCTCACACAAGGCTCAAAAGTCTCTATTGCATTTGCTACAAATATTGGATTTGAATTTAATATTGACCCTAGCGATACACTTTTTATTTACGATGGACCAAACACAAGTGCTCCATTACTTGGTGCATTTAACTCCGGCACAAATCCACTTGGATTTTATGTGCAGGCATCGTTTGTAAATAATCCAAGTGGTTGTTTAACCTTAAATTTTGTGTCTAATGCTTCCAATGAAGGAACTGGATGGGTAGCAAATGTTGCTTGTGGTGACATCCCCCAACCTTTTTTTCCTCATATTGAGGCTTTCAAAAATGGAGTAGGTCCCAATATAATGAATCCTCTTGACACAGGCTATGTTGATTTATGTTTTGGAGATTCTGTGCTATTAGTTGCAACACCAACTTTTCCTTATGCTCAAGAGATTACAGGTACTGGCTACTCCCAAACCACTGCCAACTGCACTTATCTATGGACAATTGGTGGAATTGGTCAAGCTACGGGAAGTTCTGTATGGATTAATCCCCCAATACAATCAGGTTATTATGTTGACCTGAAGATTACTGATCCCTTTCCTCAAATTGTAAATATAAATTGTAAAATTCGGGTTTCTCAAACTCCATTTTTTACAGGGACAGGGCCCATAGAAGATTCCGTTTGCTTAGGAGAAACCACTTCTTTAATTGGTGGTGTCACTCTTACTGATACCGTTGGAGTATCAATTCCTGGAGGAGAATATCAAGTTGGTGGTGTATTTGCCGGACTTACCTTTCTTCCTGATGGTGC
>SYKJ01000083.1 GCA_005798205.1 Bacteroidota bacterium
TAAAAGAAATAAGACACCAAAAACAAAGCCTCCAATAGTCGCTAGAAGGACAATTATCATTCTTTTTGGTTTTTCTTTTTTATCAGCTTTTACTGCCTTTTCAACTACAAATTTGTGATTAAAATTTGCATTTGCATCTGATTCAGCTTGCTCATATGAACCTTTAAAACCCTCAATTTTTATAATCATCTCATTACGCATGTGTTCTAAGGCCTCGTATTCAGCACCATATTGCTTATTAATATCCAAGGTATTTATGATTATCTCTTTTTCAGCTGCACTCCTAGAATCTACTAGGGCCTGAAACAGATTTGATCTTACAGCTAATGAAACAACTCCAAGTGCTGATAAACTATCTAATGAAGTTAGTAATGAATCTCGATCGTGAAGCATTTGACCCATTTTCCTTTTGTTGATTTCAAAAGCTGGCTTAGTTCGCTCGGATATCATATCGTTTTTTACTGTATCAATCAAATCTACGATTGAATTGGCCATTTTTGCAGCTAGTTCAGCATCTCTGTCTAAAACATCTATTTGAATAGAACCATAACGAGTGCGCGTAAATGTAAAGTGACTACTATACTCTTGATTCAATTTGTAATACTTGTTTTTATCGTTTTCATCTATTTCATAATGTGCCAAAAGATTAAACTGTGAAACAACTTTATCGCGTATACGGGATGATTGTAATATTTGAACTAATTGTTCTGCTTGCTCTTCCTCTCCAAAATCCATGACTGCTGCTTTCACATTTCGCTGATCAGAAAAAGATACGTTACTCGATGCAGCTGGAAAAACAATAGCTGTAGAAAGATACAATGGAGTAATTAAAAACGAGATAATTATTGAAACAAAAAAGACAATGCCAGTTACCATAAATAAGGTCTTTTTGTTCTCCCAAAGAAATTGTAATAGATTATTTCTTTCCTTATTTAAATTTAGATTTTCCATATTTTTTTAGTCTCTGCTATATTAATACTTCTAATTAGCTATTCAATAAACTAATTTTTTGTCTGTTTATTTTACTAACTTGACTTTTCAAGTAGTTCTCTGAAATCTTTAATTCGAAGAAATGATAATAATAGTAAAAGGGTGACTCCAAAGCTTAATTGTTTTAAAAGAAAATAATTTGTATCAAAAAAATAATGTGAGAATGCGAAGAGAGAAATTAGAAGTATCACATAATTTAAAACGAGTCTTATATTTACTTTAATTGAAAATAAATTTAGACAATAAATAAATTGAATTAATGCTGTAAAACTTTGTGTAATAAATGTTGCAAAAGCTGCGCCTTCAGCCCCTCGTGTTGGAATGAGATAGAGATTTAAAATAACGTTAACGATGATTCCAAGCAAGGAAGTATAATTTAAAACTTTTAAATTCCCATTTGCTGTTAATAATGTTCCAAAGATAAAATTCATACATATTGCAAGAAAACTGAGCATCAACCAATTAAATGATGCTATGGCAGCTTGGTATTCATTGTAAATGAGTGATAATAAAAAAGAACCATTATAAATACTTACAAAAACGAGTACGATTGCTCCACCCATTAATAAATTACCGGAGCTTCGAAGTAGCTCATTGATTGATTCTTTAGATTTCTTTAGATTTCTGGAAAACATAGGATACAATAATCCTGCAAAAATCATCCCGAACATGTATAGTGCATCCAGTAATCGGAACCCTTGGGCATAAATTCCAGCTTGATATGGTCCGTTCATTCGCTCTATCATAACACCATCTATTCTCGTATAAATAATCATTAGGATAATTAATAAAGCATAAGGATAACTTTTTTTAACAAGTGAAATGCTAAATTTTATATCCCATGAAAAAAATGGTTTCTCTAGGTGCTTTCGTAAAAGAATTAAGGCTAGTAGTAAAGTGAAGGCGTAACATATCAGTTGAATCCAAATAAAGAATTCAACAGTCATTGTAAACGTATGCTGCGGAAAAAGTAGTACAAAGCCAGCTAATAAAATCAACAAAAAACGATCCATTACGGATATTAAAGCATCTATTTTAAAAAAGTGAAACCCTGCAAAATGACTTCTGCAATATGCTATCATGATAATAAAAAACTGATTTATTCCAAGTAAGAACAAAAGGTAAAATTGATTTGCAGAATAACCAATAAGGAATCCAATAATGAAAAGAATGAGGAAATAAAGAACAAAAAGAATTAAGCGAAAGGAAACTACTTTTCCAAAATACCGTTTTGCAGTTTCCGGATTTTGTGCAATTTGCTTCGTTGTATAATTATTTATTCCTAAATCCATTAGGATATTGAGAATCAGTGTAAGATTTAACAATGAAAAATAAGTTCCATAATTCGCAAAACCTACTTGATTTTGAACGGATGCGTCTATACCAAATATTGCCAATGGTTTTATCAATAAATTGAGAAAAATCATTAATAATAAATTAGACAAAAAAGAAGAGGGCATTCGTAATTGCTTGAAGTATTCTTTATCTATAGAAAAATTCTAATAGTTTTCAATATCGTAATGAAAAACGAAAAAATATGATTTTTAGTTTACTAAGAATTTATTTTAATGAACAAGCACAATTTTAGGTGGGGGAAATTCAATTCTTAAGCGAAAATTATTTTATTAAGCTAACATTTCCCCAAACTTCTTTTCGTTCAGCAGAAAAAGAACTTTTAACTAAAATTTTATAGGTATAAATACCATCTTGACAAATAGAATTTGAGTTAGCGAAAGTTCCATTCCAACCTTTTGTTACATCGTGCGTTTCAAATACAATTTCACCCCAACGATTAAAGATTAACATTTCAAAGTTATGTGGATCATAGCTTGAAGTGAATATAGGTTGAAACGTTTGGTTAAATTCATCTCCATTTGGGGTAAATGTATTTGGGATGTAATAAATTATACCTTCATTGTATAAAATTTCAATGGAACTGACATCTGCACATAATAACGGAGAGTAGGCAGTCAGTGTAATTACATGTCCGTTTAAATTATTTGTAAAGAAATATTCAGGATTTTCCTCCGTTGAATAGGCTCCATCTCCAAAATTCCAGCTGTAACTTGTTGCCCCTGAACTTGTATTTGTAAACGCTACTATTTGATTGGGTTCTGAAAAAATTGTCAATGATGGCATAAATGATGCTGTTGGGAAATTATCAACAGTAACATAATCATTGATTGTCGTGGTGGTATAACACCCATTTAATCCAGCTGTTAATGTGACGTCATATACTCCAGCACTTTGAAATGTAAGGCTCGCTTGCGCTCCCGTTGCTGTTAAGCCATTATCTGCTGACCAAGAATAAGTGGTGTTTGAATTATCATCTGCAACAAA
>SYKJ01000084.1 GCA_005798205.1 Bacteroidota bacterium
GAGCAAATTCCTGTAACGCTTCTCATATTTCCTTTTGAATACACTCCGATAAGGCTGTATGTTGAACTATCATTGGAATTTAAACTAAATTCTTCAACTCTTATGCCTTCCAGATTTAAGGAGAATTCACTTAAAACATTGTTTTTAAGTTTGTAAATATGAACGGCCTTAAAATTTTGACTATTATCGGCAAATAAGCGATCTACAGATTTAGTGTACTCTGTGAGACTTATCAAACAAGCTCCTTGATTTGTTAAGTGGTAATTATTAATAATTGTGAGGTTGCCATCAATTGGTATGGCGTATTCGCCAGCCTGAATTTCTTCAAAATTTGAATTGAAGATTTTATAGCCATAACTATCGCTTTGAGTAGATTTTCCAGGTATTTGCCAAAAAATTGAAAGGAATTTGTTGTTGTTAGAAGTGACAATTTGAAAATTTGGTTTGGAATTGAACTTATTATTTTCATAGTCTGCTAAAAGTTGTGGTTCATCCTCGGGATCTAAATAATCGTCGTATTTCTGGATGAAAAGCATCATGTTGCTATTTGCATAATCAGAGAGAAAAACACAGATCTTACCTCCAAAAAAGTAAGCAGTTTCAAATGTTCCAATTCCTGAAAGCGTATTTAATTTTACTTTTTTTTGCTCAAGGAAAGATAAATTCTCATAATTTTCAAACTTATAAGAACCAAAAGTATTTCCGCCTGACCAACGAAGAGTTACATAACTTAGGTTGTTTTTGGGTATAATTTCAACTAAATTGCCAGTAGTTTTTTGGAATTCCCCCCATATTATGGGCAAATCTTGGCTGTAAATTTTGCAGACAGAAAAAAGAAAACCAAAAAAAACAATGGCTTTTTTCATTTATTTTACAAGTTGAATTCCCAAATAAGTTTGTGGACTGATTTTCTTTAACTCCTCCTTGACTTTATCATCAATTGAAAGTGAATCAATAAAAGCGTGGACAGATTCTTTGCTCATTTTTTCGTTAGTGCGTGTAAGTCCTTTTAAGGCCTCGTAGGGTTTTTCATATCCTTCCCTTCTTAAAATTGTTTGGATAGCCTCGGCAACAACCGCCCAATTATTTTCTAAATCAGCTGCAATTGTAGTTTCGTTAATTACTAATTTTTTTAAACCCACAATACACGATTCTATGGCAATAACTGTATGTCCAAAAGGAACTCCAATTGTGCGTAGAACGGTGGAGTCACTTAAATCTCTTTGTAAACGTGAAACAGGTAATTTGGATGACAAATGTTCAAATAAGGCATTTGCAATGCCAATATTTCCCTCAGAATTTTCAAAATCAATAGGATTTACCTTATGTGGCATCGCTGAAGAACCAATTTCCCCCTCTTTTAATTTTTGCTTGAAATAATCCATGGAAATATAGGTCCACATATCACGATTCAAATCCAACATAATTGTATTGATGCGTTTTAAGCAATCAAAAAGTGCTGCAAGATTATCGTAGTGCTCAATTTGAGTTGTCGTTTGACTTCGCGAAAGACCTAATTTTGAATTTACAAAGTTATTTGCGAAAAGAACCCAGTCAATTTCAGGGTAAGCGATAAGATGGGCATTGAAATTCCCTGTTGCACCGCCAAACTTTGCCGAATATGTAATTTGATCCAGTTGTTTCAATTGAATTTCTATGCGTTCGCTAAATACTTGAATTTCTTTACCTAAACGTGTTGGTGTGGCTGCTTGTCCGTGAGTTTTTGCTAACATGGGAATCTCTTTCCAATCTTGTTTGTATTGGTTAAGTAAAGCCACTAAATCGCTCATCATTGGCAGATAAATAGCCTGAATGCATTCTTTTAGCGAGAGAGGAATAGCCGTATTATTTATATCCTGAGAAGTTAAGCCAAAATGGATGAATTCTAGGTAGGATTCAAGTCCGAGGGATTTCATTTTTTCTTTCAAGAAATACTCAACTGCTTTAACATCGTGGTTTGTCACTTTCTCAGAATCTTTTATCCAATTTGCATCTTCCTCAGAGAAATCTAGGTAAATTCTTCTTAAATCCTCTAACTTATCAGCAGGAAAATTCTTGAAAATAGCAATGTTCGTCTCTCTCAAAGCAATAAAATATTCTACCTCAATTTGCACGCGGTAACGAATAAGTCCAAACTCTGAAAAGTAAGGAGCTAATTTAGTTGTTTTTGAGTGATAACGGCCGTCAAGTGGAGAAAGAGCCGTAAGTGGATTTAAAATCATTATGCTATATTAGTTACAAAGATACGATTTTGATTTTTAATCAAAAAAAGACTGCAAAATCAACTCAAATATGATTTTTGAGATAAAATATATGCGTAAATTTGCACATGCAATTTTCCCGATTATTTGTAAGATTTAATTGGATTACTTTGATCCTTATTTACCTTGTGGTGGTGGCGGGAAGTTTTGTGCGCGTAACAGGAAGTGGCATGGGCTGTCCAGATTGGCCAAAGTGTTTTGGAAAGTGGGTTCCGCCAACAGAAATAACTAGTTTGCCGAGTAATTACCGAGAAGTTTATTTACTGCAACGCCAACAAAAAGTGGAGAAATTTTGTAGCTTTTTAACATTCTTTGGAATGGAAAGTACGGCAACAAAAATCAAAAATGATCCTACTGTATATCTAGAGGAATCCTTCAATGCAAATAAAACATGGACAGAATACCTCAATCGCTTGTTAGGCTTCCTTGCCGGAAATGTCTTGCTTGTAGGTTTTTTCTGGATTTTGTTTTTCTACAGAAAGAACAAAATTATTTACTTCTCCGCTTTGAATTTGATTTTAATTGCAATTGAAGCTTGGTTTGGTTCTATTGTCGTCGCAACAAACCTTGTTCCGTGGACAATTACCATTCATTTACTTTTGGCCTTGGTGATTATTGCCATTCAAATCTATATGCTACGTTTAGTCAGTCCCTCGCAAAAAATAAACTTACCAATGGATAAACTTATGTATTCTTTGGTGCTTGTTGTTTTCCTTATTACTTTTTATCAAATGTTTTTGGGAACACAGGTCCGAGAATACATTGATGCCCTTACAAAGCAAGGAATTGGCAGGGAATTTTGGACTGAAAAATTAGGACTTCCTTTTTACATTCACCGCAGTTTCTCTTGGTTAGTATTAATTATGTTAACATTTATGGCATGGCGAAATGAGAGGAAAGGTAAACTGTGGATTATCCGAATCATGTACATCATTTTAGCCATAGAATTGACAAGTGGCGTTTTACTTGCATATGCAAACATGCCAGGCTTAGTTCAAATTGCCCATTTGGTCTTTGCCTCTCTCTTATTTGGTCTTTTGTGGATGAGTTTATTGCGTTCAGAAAAACAAATTTCGTAAAGAAATTTACTAAAATTCGTTTAAATGTTTATTTTTGCGCTTATTAAAGACCCTGTCGTTTTTGGCCTTTCAATCTCTGAACAGTTAAATTCGCTACAGCACAGATAAATTTGAAATACCTTGCTTGCAAGGTGACGGTCCTATAGCTCATTCGGTTAGAGCAACTGACTCATAATCAGTAGGTGCTTGGTTCGATTCCAAGTGGGACCACCCAAGTGGGGATTTTGGCTAAAAAGTCGGAATCCCCATTTTTATAACTCTCTACAAGTCCCTTCAAATAAGGGATTGCTGAAAAAAGTAAATTAATTTTTGTTGTTCGATAATCGTCATTTTTTCGGTTGTAATGAATACCCTCAGGAAACATTAAATTTTGTATTCTTTGCTTACTGCTAAAATTTGCCTTTCTCCACAATGAC
>SYKJ01000085.1 GCA_005798205.1 Bacteroidota bacterium
AATTCGATAATTCAAAAAATCTTGAAAGGTGATTTTTTCATTATTGAATTTTAGACTCAAAAAAGAGATGTAAATTGCAATTAAATATACACTTTGGCTAATTAATTTAATCCAGGCAACACGCCGACCTTCTAAGTTAATATTTGCTGCAACAAAATATTTCTTTAAACTCCTATGAACAATTCTTCGCAGAATCACAGCAAGAAAATAGATGACACCAAAGAATATCAAGTTCCACAAGACAATTTTAAAAGGACCGAGCGAAAAAAGTGTTGTATTAAACATATTTTATTTTAAAATTATCCTACCTAACTTATCGGTGAGTTTTTTTTTAACGCGTTCGTATACCATTTGCTCTGCTAATGTAACTAAAATGTCTTCTTTCGATAACTCGCCATTTTTAATCGAGAGTTTTAAGGAAGTTATGTGATTTTCAACTTTATTATATTTAAAATTATACAATACATTCATTGCAGTTGAATAGACATCATCACTCTCAGATTTTGTAAAGATATTGTATTTATTTACCCAATTATTGCTAAGTTCTATTTCACGACTTTCAATGTCAGAGACAAAAGCAACTATCTCTTGATCTTCCATTCTTTTAAAGTAAGAAGATGAATAAACTATTTTATCTTTCAATCCCTCACAAATTAATTCGTAGATTTTCTTGTATAATGGATATTCAAAACCCAGTTCGTCTTCAATTAACTCCTTGCAAAGCCACTCAACTATAGTAGATTTATTTGTTTCTTGTAAGTTAAATTCATCTTTAAATTCAATTTCACGTGTTCCAAAACAAATCATAATTCGTATTAACTCTTCTTCATACACATAATTCTTTTGAGCACCAGAATCCTCATTTATTGTTGGGGAATGTATTAAATCATTTTCTGGCAAAGAAATCTCCCTAAGCTCAGAATCATGATTTATTTTAGCAAAACTATTTCTACTAAGACGCATCAATTCATTGCTTATAATTGATTCGGAAATTGCAAATTGCCTTGCAATTTCTTGTACATAAACACTGCGAGTAATTTGGTTGGGTATGAGGGAAACAGACTGAACTATTTCTCGAATTAAATCTGATTTTTTTAAAGGATCATTTTCACCATCTTTTAACAAGATATCAGCTTTAAAAGTGATGAAATCTTGTTTATGGTTTTTTATGTAAAGTGCTAGTTCACTTTCAGAATTCTTTTTTGCAAACGAATCGGGATCTTCGCCGTCGGGAAAAAGAACAACTTTAACATTCATTCCTTCCTCTAAAATTAAATCTATGCCGCGAAAAGAAGCTTTAATGCCAGCAGAATCACCGTCGTAAAGTATTGTAAGATTTTGAGTGTAGCGTTTTACTAATTTAACTTGCTCCCGTGTTAATGAAGTTCCTGAAGATGAAACTACATTTTTTACTCCTGATTGATACATGCTTATAACATCTGTGTAACCTTCACACAATAAACACTCATCGTACTTTACAATATCTCCTTTGGAAAAAAATAAACCATACAGTATTTCACTTTTATTGTAAATAATACTTTCTGGAGAATTATAATACTTGGCAATTTTATTATCGGAAAGAAGTGTGCGTCCACCAAAACCCAATATACGTCCAGAAACACTTTGGATTGGGAAGATTACGCGCCCACGAAAAAAATCAAATTTTCGATCATCTTTTGATTTTATTAAACCGACTTTTTCTAAGTAATTTATATTGTACCCTTTTTTAAGTGCTGCTTTTGTAAAATCATCACTGACATTCAAGCAATAACCTAATTGAAATTTTTCAATTATCTCCTTAGAAAATCCTCGTTCTTGAAAGTAACTAAGACCAATAGCAATACCCTCATTGTGTTGCATTAAATTTTCGTGAAAATGATTTTTTGCAAATTCATTAATGATGAATAAACTTTCTCGTTCAGTTTTTTCTGCCAGATCTTTAGCAGTTGGCTCAGATTCTTCAGGAATTTGAATACCGAATTTATCAGCTAAATAACGCAATGCTTCTGGATAGGAAAAATGCTCTTTTTCCATTAAGAAAGAAACTACGGATCCACCTTTACCTGTTGAGAAGCACTTGAAAATTTGTTTAGCAGGAGAGACAACAAATGAAGGTGTTTTCTCATCCGTAAAAGGGCTTAAGCCCTTTAAATTAGAACCGGCTCTTTTTAGTTGTACAAATTCACCAATAACTTCTTCAATTATTGCAGTTTGCATAATTTGATCGACAATATGTGCAGGTATTTTACTCATTATTTTCTTTTCCCAAAGTCTTTTTTAGAAAGTATATTTCCTTCTGTATCATAGGTTGTCCATACTCCTACCATTTTGTCATTTTGATATTCACCTGTATAATGAATATTTCCATTAGGGTATTTAACAAGTGAAAAACCATCTTTTTTTCCTTTATTGAAAAGTGTGTATGACATTTCAGTACCATTTTCGTCATAAAAAACCCATTTGCCATCTCTGTTTCCTAATTCATCTTGTCCACCTTGGTATTTTATTTTTTTCTTCCCCGGATACCACTCAGTAAAAATCCCATCTTTTACTAATACTAAATTTTCTTCTTTAATTTTTTCATCACTTG
>SYKJ01000086.1 GCA_005798205.1 Bacteroidota bacterium
CGTATTAAATGTTTATTTTTATTTATTTTTGTGTTTTAATTTATTAAAATTTCTTATGAAAATAAAACTATCTTTTCTCTCCTTTTGCTTATTTAGTTTATTGCAAATTAACTCTCAGGTTTATACAACTGGAACAATCTCGCTTAGTGCAACAACTGGCCTAGCAATGAGCGCAAAAATTGATGTTGGGACAGAAGTTACTTTAACTCTAACAGGACCTTCTGACAGATGGATTGCTTTAGGATTTAATGCTAGTAATATGGCAAACGGAACTGATGTTGTTCGGGTGCATACTTCTGGCACATTGATTTCGTTTGATAATAAGTTAACTGGACAGTCAGCTCCAGTCATAGATCCAACCCAAAATTGGACGATTGCCAATGACCAAGTTGTCTCTGGAATTCGAACAATAGTTGCAACTAGGGCACTTAATACAGGAGATGCTAATGATTATACATTTAGTGCTACACCAACTACTTTGAGCTTGATTTGGGCAAGAGCAAGCACAGCTAGCTACTCAGGAGCTCACGCTGTAAGTAATGGAAATGTAAATCGCGGTTTTGTTACTGGTATTTTTACTTTAGTTCCGCCACCTACAACTTTACCTCCAACAGGGTCAGCGAATCAATCTTTTTGCGATAATCAATTACTTTCTTCACTGAGTGCTAGTGGGACAAATATCCTTTGGTATGCAACAGCAACCTCTTCAACACCACTTCCACTAACAACTTCTCTTGTTAATGGAACAACCTACTATGCCTCGCAAACTATAAATGGAATAGAGTCAGTAGGAAGACTTGCCGTAACGGTTTCAATTAATTTTCCAGTAAGCACCTCTTTTGATGTTGAAATTACTTCACCTGAAACATATACATGGAATGGTCAAGTTTATTCCCAAGGTGGCTCATTCACACAATCTTTTTCTACTGTTAATGGATGTGATAGCACTGTCACGCTTAATCTTTTAGTTTTTACAGTAGGTGTAGAAGAGCTAAATTCTAAATACTTTCTTGTGCCAAATCCTGCAAGTTGTGACCAAATCATAAAAATAAATGGTCTAATTGGTAATTTTAATTATCAGCTAATAGATTCTAAAGGAATAATTGTTAAATCAGATAAAGCAAGCGATAAACTTTCATTAGAGGGTCTGAATCCAGGAATTTATTTTTTCTGCATAGATGAAAAACACCTTCGTTTGGTCATTCAGTAAACTCTATTTTAAGAAAAACTACTTAGGTTATTTGATAATACTCTTTTCTTAAATGGGACTAAGAATCATATTGAAAAAGAATATGACTACCTTTGTTCTCGAATTAATTTTAATATTTTTTTGATGTTGAGGGAAAGTGTAAATGATTTTATTGCCATCGAGGATAAATTTGGTGCTCATAATTATCATCCCCTTCCAGTAGTATTAGTTAAGGGTGAAGGAGTTTATGTTTGGGATGTTGAGGGTAAAAAATACTTCGATTTTTTATCTGCATACTCTGCTGTTAACCAAGGTCATTGTCACCCCAAAATCATAAACGCTTTAATCGAACAAGCCCAAATTTTGACTTTAACTTCACGTGCATTCTACAACAATGCACTTGGAGAATATGAGAAATACATTACTGAGTTATTCCATTTTGACAAGGTTCTTCCAATGAATACTGGAGCAGAAGCAGTAGAAACTGCCATTAAGCTTTGTAGAAAATGGGCATATGAAAAAAAGGGTATTGCAGAAAATCAAGCTCTGATAATTGTTTGTGAGGGTAATTTTCACGGAAGAACCACAACAATTGTATCTTTTTCAAGCGACCCTGAATCAAGTAAAAATTTTGGACCTCATACTCCGGGCTTTATTTCAATACCATTCGACGATGTTATTGCTCTCGAAAAGGCCTTAAAATTACCAAATGTTGCAGGGTTTCTAATTGAACCAATTCAAGGAGAGGCAGGAGTATACACACCTGCAGATGATTTTATTGCAAAAGCACGTCAATTATGTACTGAAAATGGAGTTTTATTACTTGCAGATGAAATTCAAACAGGAATTGCTAGAACAGGAAGCCTCCTTGCAGTATGCGGAAATTGTAGCTGTGAAAATCACTGTGAGCGTCAGAAAAATTCATACAATCGCCCCGATATTTTAATTCTTGGAAAAGCGCTGTCTGGAGGGGTTTATCCTATCTCCGCGGTTTTAGCAGATGACGAAATAATGCTTGTTATTCAACCCGGTCAGCACGGTTCAACTTTTGGTGGAAATCCAATTGCGGCAAAAGTTGCAATAGCAGCTTTGGAAGCTGTAAAAGAGGATAAATTAGTACAAAATGCAAGAAAATTGGGTAGTATATTTCGGTCTGAAATGAATCGGATTATTGAATCATCAGACTTGCTTGTTAAAGTTCGTGGAAAAGGTCTTTTAAACGCTGTTGTAGTAAACGATTCTCAGGATGGAAATACAGCATGGAATTTGTGTCTTGCTTTAAAAGAAAATGGGCTTTTAGCTAAACCAACTCACGGAAATATTATCCGTTTTGCTCCCCCATTAGTTATGACTGAAATGCAATTAAGAGAGTGTGTTGGAATTATAGAAAAAACAATCAAAGAATTTAAGAAATAATGGCTTTAAATATAAAATTCGGAACGGATGGTTGGAGAGCCATAATTGCGAAGGAATTTACTGTTGATAATGTTGCTCGTGTTGCTGAAGCAACAGGTATTTGGCTTAAAAGAAATTATGATAATCCGCGTGTTTTTGTTGGTCACGATTGTCGTTTTGCAGGAGAATTATTTATGGAAACCTGTGTGAAAATTTTTCTTTCTCAAGGAATTCATGTAAAAATGTCTCGTGGCTTTGTTTCAACACCCATGATTTCACTCGCAGCAAATCAATATGCTTGTCAAATTGGTGTTGACATTACTGCTAGTCACAATCCTGCATCATACAATGGATTTAAGTTAAAAGCTGATTTTGGTGGACCTTTAGCCCCCGAGAAAATAATTGAAATTGAAAATTTAATACCTGATTTTTGTTCTATTGATTTTGATGCAGTTTCAATAGAAGAAGGAATCAAAAATGGAGTAATTGAGGTGCATGATATTGAAAAAAATTACATTGATCATCTTCAAAAAACATTTGATTTACAATCAATTCAAAACTCGAACCTCAAACTTGTTTATGATGCAATGTATGGAGCTGGCCAAAGGGTAATTCCTAAAATTTTACCGAATGTAAAATTACTGCATTGCGAACACAATCCTTCATTTTATGGTCAAGCGCCTGAACCAATTTCAAAGAATTTACAAGACTTAGAAAATTTTTTAAAGTCAAACTCAGGATATTCTTGTGCGCTAGCTACTGATGGAGATGCTGACAGAATAGGTTTGTACAACGGAAAAGGAGAATTCATCGATTCACATCATATAATACTGCTTTTGATTCATTACATGGTCAAGTATAAAAAGATGAATGGTAAAGTTGTAATAGCTTTTAGCGTTACACCAAGAGTTGAGCAACTTTGTAAGCATTACGGATTAGAGTTAGAAGTTACTAAAATTGGCTTCAAAGAAATCGCAAGTATTATGGTCAAAGAGGATGTTTTATTGGGCGGCGAGGAGTCTGGTGGAATTGCAGTAAAAGGACATATCCCTGAGCGAGATGGCATTTGGATGGGGCTTATTATTTGGGAATTCATGGCGAAATCTGGAAAGACACTTGACGAATTAATTGATGAAGTTTATGCAATTGTTGGTCCTTTTAAGTTTGAGCGCAATGATTTACACATAACGGAAGAACTTAAACAAAAAATTATTTCAAATTGTCAAGGAAATAAGTATACTTCTTTTGGTGAATATAAAGTTCAAGAACTAAAAACCATCGATGGATTTAAGTATTTCTTTGACGATCAAAGATGGGTGATGATAAGACCATCAGGCACAGAGCCGGTTTTGAGAACCTATGCTGAAGCCCCAACATTAGAGGAAGTAAGAAAAATTTTGAAAGCTACAGAGAAAGAAATTTGTGAGTTATAGTTATTCATTTTTTAATATCATAAAACTTTCGTTCTCTATTTTAAAAATCTAATGAGCAGTTTTTTTGTTTTAATTTTACAAAGTGAATTGGATTGGAAATAGAATAAGTTTCGTTGATGGCAAAGGAAAAACAACAATTGTTATTTTGCCAGAAAAGAATTTTTTTGTGTCTGCGCTTATGGGTGCTTGGTTAACTATGTGGTTAACAATAGGATTTACCGTTATCTGGTCTCTTTTTTCTTTTTCGCTGACTCAGCAAGAGGAAATTATTATTTATATTTTTTTAGTTTTTTGGCTTTATTATGCCCTTAAAGTTTCAAGATCTTTTTTGTGGTTACTTTACGGAAAAGAACTAATAAAAATGGATAACATAGCTTTTTATTACAAAAAATCACTTCTAAATTATGGAAAAACAATTCCTTATTATTACGAAAATTTAAGAGGATTAACTTACCAAATTCCAGATGCTGGATCTTTTCAAGCTATTTGGGAAAAATCGCCCTGGATTTCCGGAAGTGAACGCTTTCATTTTGAATATTTCACAAAAGTTATTCACTTTGGAAGAAAATTATCAGAAAAAGAGTCAAAATTACTTTTTCAGCTTCTTAATAAACGCATTCAAGAACGTTCTAAAAAATAAATTATGTATGGTAAATTAAAAGATACTTTGAAAGAAGAATTAAGGCTAATTCAAGCTAACGGTCTTTTGAAGCGTGAGAGAATTATAACAAGTGCTCAAGGATCAAGTGTGGAAGTTAATTCCGAAAAAAATGTTGTCGTAATGTGCGCAAATAATTATTTAGGACTTTCATCGAATCCTGATGTTATTAAAGCTGCAAAAGATACATTAGACACACACGGTTTTGGTATGTCATCTGTACGTTTTATTTGTGGAACGCAAGATATTCACAAAATTCTTGAGGAAAAAATAGCCCAATTTTATGGAACTGAAGATACAATTTTATATGCCGCAGCTTTTGATGCAAATGGTGGATTATTTGAGCCACTTTTTACTGAGGAAGATGCAATTATTTCTGATGAGTTAAATCATGCGTCCATTATAGATGGGGTGCGCTTATGTAAAGCTCACCGTTATCGTTATCGCCATTCAGACATGCAAGATTTAGAGCAACAATTAATAATGGCTCAAGCTCAACGGTTTCGTATTATAGTTACAGATGGTGTTTTTTCAATGGATGGTGACCTAGCGAAGTTGGATTTAATTTGTGCTTTAGCAGATAAATACGATGCGTTGGTAATGACTGATGAATGTCATTCAGCAGGTTTTATTGGTAAAACAGGTCGTGGTGTTCCAGAATATTGTGGAGTATTAGACCGTGTGGATATAATTACTGGAACTTTAGGTAAGGCATTGGGTGGAGCAATGGGTGGATATACAACTGGGAGAAAAGAAATTATAGAAATGCTACGTCAACGATCTAGACCCTATCTTTTTTCAAACTCACTTGCGCCTGCTCTTGTTGGGGCATCGATAAAAGTTTTTGAGATGCTTTCCTCCACAACTGTTTTGCGAGATAAGTTGGAACAAAACACACTATATTTTAAAGATAAAATAAAGCAAGCTGGCTTTGATATAAAACCCGGCGATTCTCCAATTGTTCCTATTATGTTATACGATGCAAGTCTTTCTCAAAAATTTGCTGAATTACTTCTTTCAGAAGGAGTTTATGCAGTAGGGTTTTTCTATCCAGTTGTAGCAAAAGGTCAGGCCAGGATTAGAACACAAATTTCCGCAGCTCATACAACTGCAGATTTAGACAAAGCAATTGCTGCATTTATTAAAGTGGGAAAAGAATTAGAGGTGATTTAAGTAACTTATTCTTACCTTAGATATCAATTTGAAATAAAATGAATTCTTCAATAGATCGTTTACGCTTGGCACATTTTGGGAATATCGAACTCCTTGCAAAACAAGTTGTTGAAGGCTTTATTACAGGTTTGCATCAAAGTCCCTTTCATGGTTTTTCGGTAGAGTTTGCAGAACATCGCTTGTACAATTCAGGAGAATCAACTCGTCATATTGATTGGAAGTTATTTGCAAGAACTGAAAAAATGTTCACCAAGAAATACGAGGAGGAAACAAATTTAAGATGTCAAATTGTTATTGATTCTTCAAGTTCAATGTATTTTTCAAATGCTTCAATTTCAAAATTTGAGTTCTCTGTTTATGCAGCGGCAAGTATAATTGAGTTATTAAAGCGCCAGCGCGATGCAGTTGGTTTGAGTATATTTAATGAAAAACTGGAATTACATACACAGGGAAAGTCTTCTCCAACTCATCACCGGTATTTATTTACAGAATTGGAATCTCGCTTGAGAAACTATGAAGAAAAAGAAAAGAAAACCACAAATACAACTTCCATACTGCATGATATTGCAGAGCTTACCCATAAAAGAAGCTTAATTATAATTTTTTCAGATTTGCTGGATGATCCTGAACGGATTGACTCACTATTTCAAGCACTCCAACATTTAAAACATAATAAGCATGAAGTAATTTTGTTTCATGTAGTAGATAAAAAAATAGAAGTAGATTTTGAACTTGAAAATAGGCCATATCAATTAATAGATATGGAAACTGGAGAAAAAATGAAACTTCAACCTGCAGAGATTAAGGAACTATATATTGAGGGAATTAAAAAATATTTTAGTGAAATTTCTCTTCGCTGTGCAAATCATCGAATTGATTTTATGCCTGCTGATATCAATGAAGGATATAATCAGATTTTGTTGCAGTATTTACTGAAGAGACAAAAAATGAATTAATTATTTCTCAACACCATATTTCACTTGTACTCCAAGTAGAAAATTACGTAATATTTGATCTTTACAAAGTCTATAATGTGTGTGATTTGGGTGACGAAAAAAAGCACTTAATTCATGTTTACTGATGCGAAAATCTACAAGATCTAAAATAGCTATAATATCTTCGTCTTTTAATTCAAGTGCAATTTTTAATTTCCTAAATATGATGTTGTTGTTGAGTTGTTTCTCTGCTTCAGGAATTACACCTTCTTTTTTTCCTCTGTTTAAGATAATTAATCCATTTAAAAATAGAGCTAATTTGTGGTCATTTATTGGTTGAAATGCTTCGTCCTCATCTTTTTTTAACCACTCACTAACTTCAGCTCTTGAAACGTCCTTTCCGGCAAATTCAAATAATTCAATCATTTTTGAATCACTGAAATTGAAGATAAATCGAATGCGTCTGAGTATGCTGTTATTTGTCATTGGATAAGAAATTAATAAATCAAGTATTAATCATTAATTTTTGCTAGTGCTTGTTCAATATCGTAGATGATATCTTCATAAAATTCAACACCTATTGAAAGTCGAACCATTTTTTCAGTAATGGAAAGTTTATTTTTTAGAGCCGGATCAAGATCCACATGCGTCATCGTTGCCGGATGTTCAGCTAAACTTTCAGTACCTCCTAAACTAACTGCCAATTTTATAAGTTTCAAGGAATTTAAAAAGCGAAAAGCATCTTTTTCTGCCCCTTTTATATCAAATGAAATCATGGCACCATTGCTCAGGCATTGTTTATTTTTAATGTCAAATTGTGCTCCGTCTTTTTTACCAAGATTTCCAAGATAGTAAACTTTTTCTATCAATGAGTGCTTATTTAAAAAAGCCGCTACTTTTTCCGCATTCATCGCTTGTGTGTCCATTCGGACTTTCAGTGTCTCTAAACTACGAAGCAATAACCATCCAGAATTTGGACTCGCCATATTTCCAAGAAATGTCCTCAATCCTTTCACTCTTTGCATTAATTCTTTTGATCCTAAGCAAGCTCCAGCTATTACATCGCTGTGTCCTCCTATGTATTTCGTTGCGGAATAAAGAACTAAATCTGCACCATGTTTTAATGGATGTTGCCAAATTGGCCCCATGTAGGTGTTATCAACGGCTAAATAAATTTCCTTCTCAGATGTGGAAAAATACTTGGCTATTTCTTTACTTTCCTGAATATCGATTAAGTCGTTTGTTGGATTTGCAGGAGTTTCGATGTAAACCATAGCTAAATTATCTGCCTTGTCTGTTTTTTTAACTAGCTTAATAATTTCCGCTTTAGTTTGACCAACACTAAATTCCGCTACACTAATGCCAAACTTTGGAAGTATTTTTTTAATAAAATGGTCACTTCCGCCATAAAGCGGATTGCTAATTAGGAGTAAATCCCCTGGTTTTAGGAATTCCAAAAGCACAGTTGTTATGGCAGCCAATCCACTTTCAAATACAGCACATTCGTCTGCTTCGTCCCAAAGTGTTAGGCGATTTTCCAAAATTTCAAGATCTGGATTGTTTATTCTACTGTAGATAAGCCCAAGTTCTTCCCCTTCTTTTTTTTCTCTATGACCATAAGCAACCTCAAAAAATGCCTTGCCTTCTTCTGCACTTTTGAATACAAATGTTGAGGTTTGAAAAATCGGACATTTTATAGCGCCTTCAGATAATTCTGGTTTGTAACCATAAGACATCATCAAGCTTTCGGGTTTCATTTTTCGTGCCATTTTTACTTTTTGCTGTTGCTAGATTATGTCAACAAAATTAGTCTAATTTATGAAATCAAGATAAATATGGGTCTTAGTTTCTTATTATGTCGTTGACTATTTTATCTTTGATTCTTTATGACCTTTTTCCTCAGATTTATTGGTATATCTTAATGTCGTATCTTTGCGAATAATTTCAATTAAACAATGATTCATAAATCAGGTTTTGTTAATATCGTAGGTAGTCCAAATGTTGGTAAGTCAACCCTAATGAATCAATTGATGGGGGAGAAATTATCCATTGTAACTTCAAAAGCGCAAACAACCCGTCACCGAATTTTGGGGATTTTAAATGATGAGAATTACCAAATTGTTTTTTCGGATACGCCAGGTGTTGTTAATGCAGCATATAAACTACACGAAACAATGATGGATTATGTTAATACCTCTTTAAAAGATGCTGATGTGCTTTTGTTTATAACTGATACTGTTGAAACAGATATGAATCACAAGGAAACCTTGGTTAAAATAAAGAAGTTAAAAGTCCCTGTTTTGTGTATCATCAATAAAATTGACTTGTCAAATCAAGCTGACCTTACAAAACGCGTTTTGTATTGGCAAGAGCAACTTCCAAATGCAGCAATTTTTCCAATTTCTGCTCTTCACAATGCGAATATAGAGCAAGTTTGGCAGAGAATTTTAGAATTAATTCCAGAAAATCCTCCTTATTACGATAAAGAGGAAATATCAGATCGGCCAATGCGCTTTTTTATTTCTGAAATTATTAGAGAGAAAATCTTTCTTTTCTGTGAGAAGGAAGTTCCATATAGCTGTCAAGTTGAAATAGAGGAATACATTGAAGAGGGCTTATTAATAAAGATTCGTGCTTTAATTATTGTGGAGAGAGATTCGCAAAAAGGAATAATAATTGGTAAACGTGGTGAAATGCTACAACGAATTGGTACAGCAGCTCGAGAAGAGATGGAACAGTTTTTAAATGCAAAAGTCTTTTTAGAGAATTATGTGAAAGTCGACAAGGATTGGCGTTCAACTGATGCGAAATTAAAAAAATACGGATACTAATTTCATTAAATAAGTACAATACAATAGAAAATTAATGGGCAATATTGTAGCTATAGTAGGAAGACCAAATGTTGGAAAATCAACTTTGTTTAATCGATTAACAGAATCGAGAGATGCGATTGTGAAAGAGATTAGTGGAGTTACTCGCGATAGAATTTATGGAAAAGGGGAGTGGAATGGCTATCAATTTTCTGTAATAGATACGGGAGGCTATGCCACCGTTAAGGAAGATATTTTTGAGGGAGAAATCAGGAAACAAGTAGAACTTGCTGTTGATGAAGCAACACTAATCTTATTCATGGTAGATGTCATGACGGGCATTATTGAAATGGATCAAATTGTAGCTGAGTTATTAAGAAAAAGCAAAAAGCCAGTTATGATTGTCGCAAATAAAGTAGACAATATTGAAAGGATTGGAATGTCTTCAGAATTCTATTCATTCGGTTTGGGAGAGGTATTCGATTTATCAGCAATTAATGGAAGTGGAACTGGCGATATTTTAGACGAAGCTGTAAAATATTTCGATAAATCAGATGAATCTGTAAGAGAGGAAGATACGTTGCCGCGTTTTGCAATTGTTGGTCGACCAAATGTTGGAAAATCGTCATTGGTGAATGCATTTACCGGGAAAGAACGGAATATTGTAACAGAAATCTCAGGAACTACCCGCGATTCTATTCATACACGCTACAAAGCCTTTGGTTTTGATTTTTTAATGATCGATACTGCAGGAATTCGCAAGAAGGCAAAAGTCACTGAGGACATAGAATATTATTCTGTTTTACGCTCTGTAAGGACAATTGAAAATGCTGATGTCTGTTTGTTTTTAATAGATGCAAGTGAAGGTCTTCAAAAACAAGATTTGAGTATTTACTACATGATAGAAAAAAATTCGAAGGGTGTAGTTGTTTTGGTTAATAAATGGGATCTTGTTGAAAAAGACCAAGCAACAATGTTAGAATACGAAACAAATTTGAGAGAGCAATTAGCCCCTTTTAATGATGTTCCAATTATTTTTACTTCAACTATTACTAAACAACGCATTCATAAAGCCTTAGAACTCGCAATGCGTGTTCATGAAAATCGTACAAGAAAAATTACAACCTCAAAATTAAATGATGTTATGTTGGATATTATTAATGCAACTCCTCCTCCAGCAATTAAAGGAAAATACATTAAAATAAAATATGTGCAACAGTTACCAACTCATTCTCCCGCTTTTGCAATTTTCTGCAATCTTCCTCAATATGTTCCTGAATCGTATAAGCGATTTTTAGAAAACAGAATTCGTGAACAATTTGATTTTCTTGGAGTTCCTGTTAAAATATTTTTCAGAAAGAAATAACGAGCTTACTCAAGTTTTATCTGAGTAGATTGATATGCCCTGTAATTTGTTTTCTGTCATCATTTATCTTGGATTCGTATTGAATTCTCCAATTATAAATTCCTGTTGGTACTTTTAAACCAGAAGCTCCGTACGTTCCGTCCCAACCAGCTGCTGCATTATTACTTTCCCAAATCATCTCTCCCCAACGGTTGTAAATTTCCAGCTTGTATGCGTTCACATCAAATCCAGAGGTGAAAATCGGTTTCCATAATTGATTGTGCTCATCTTCATCTGGAGTAAAGCAATTTGGAACATAATATATGGCTTCACTTAATACAACCAATGAAAGTTCGTAAGACTCTGTACATCCTATTGGTGAACTTGCAGTCAAAGTGACGGTTAGATTTTCTGATGCACCTGTGTAAGTATGCATGGTATTTTGGTCTGTACTCGTTGTGTTATCACCAAATTCCCATAAATAGGTGACGGCACCAAGTGATGAATTTACAAAATTAATATCTTCTATTTCCGAGGAAATAACCCCCGGTGAAGAAGTGAAAGACGCTATGGGGTCATTTTCGATGTAAATGTAATCATCGTATGTTGTAGTTTCAATGCATGAACTTAAATCATATTCTAAGGTGATATCATGGTAACCACTTGCATCTATTATATGTGATATGTTTGTTCCTGTTCCAATTTCTGTATTATTCCAAAACCAAGTATAATTAGCACCAGGAATTGGATTTATAGTTGAAAAATTCAAGGATAAAGGATTACAACCCAAGAGTGTATCAGCAGTAAATACTGGCGGCACAGCAGGAATAATTGTGATCATCATATCTACATTCACAGGACATTGAACACTTGGCGTAAAGGTATGCGTGAAAACTCCTGGGATTGCTGAATCAATAGTAGGAGGATTCCAAGTGCCCGCCATTCCTGGAATATTTGTAGATATGGCTGGTAAAATTGGATTTATATCATCCTGACACAATTGTGGGATTTGATTAAATGTTGGTGTAACTTCTGGGATAACAATTATTGTCATGGTAACAATTTGTGAACATTGACCACTGCCAGGAGTGAATGTATGGGTAAAAGTTCCAGGTATTAATGTTGAAATATTAGCTGGAGACCAAGTTCCTGTAACACTCGGATTATTTGTAGAAGTAGTTGGTAAGATTGGATTTGTATCAAACTGACACAATTGCGGGATTTGATTGAATGTAGGAACGATTAATTGGCTTTGAACAAATGTAAAACTTATCACGCCGTTTCCACTGTTATTTCCAGAGGTACAATTACACCCTGAAGGATAGGAACTAGAGCCACCTCCACCTCCACCTCCACCCATGAAACTTGTGATTGAAATGTTATCGCTTCCACCTCCACCACCTCCGTAGTAACCACCTCCACCACCACCACCGGGACCGTTTCCGAAACCTACATCAGCTCCACCATTTCCTCCTTGACCATAACTTCCGCTCTGTCCAGATTGAGTTCCACCAGATGCCCATAAAATACCGCCTATACCTCCAGTAGTTGATGTGCCAGGTCCACCACCACCACCGTAATTTGTTTCACCAATTGTTCCATCTGGACAACCACCATTTCCGCCGTTTGAAAATGTATCACCTCCCCCTGTTCCACCACCACCGCCAGCAATTAGAGTCAATGCCCCATTTACTGCAATAGAAGAGGCTCCACCTCCTGCAAATGAGGGTGATAGTACATTTGAAGGTTGACCAGAACCGCCACCACCAAATGTAGCATTTTGTCCTGTTCCTGTACCTCCGACTTGTATGGTTATAATATCCCCTGGATTTACTGCAATATTTCCTGTAATAGTTGCCCCTAAACCTGGGGCCGTACCACCGCCACCGGCGCCGCTAACTGATACTGTAATACTTGTAACACAAGGTGGAACCGTCCAAGATTGAAGAGAACCGGTATAAGTAAAATTAACTGTTGTTGATTGAGAAAATAAATTATTGCAATTTTGAAAAAACAATAATGAAATTAAGAAACAAATTTGCTTAAATAGTAGATTCATAAAATACCAAACTTAAAACAATAACGGATTAGTTAATAGCAAGTTGCTTTTAATTTGATAAAAGTAAAAAAAAATAAGAAATAATTTATCTTTAAGATTATTTTAAGCTAAAATTTATAAACATTACCTAATAAAAAAAATTAAAATATTTTAAATTTAAGTATTTATATTTTTATCTAAAACCATGTCTGTATTACTAAAAAAATCTTTATTACTTTACTTTTTTTTATTTCCGTGCAATTTTTTTAAAATTTTGTTATAAATTCGATTTTTAAAGCCAACTAAATATTAAATAAAAATTGTTTTTTTAATTCTATGACCAGTATTTTTGTTGCCAAAATCGACTTTGGCTTTGACAGCGATCAATTACGAAAATTGTTCGAGCAATATGGAAAAGTTATTAAAGCCACTATTGCAACTGATAGAG
>SYKJ01000087.1 GCA_005798205.1 Bacteroidota bacterium
GTTGCGAATTTTACGGGCAAGTTCAACTTCTTCGTCTGCAGTTATAAGGTCAACCCGACCAATTTCTTGCAAATATTTATCAAGAGAAGCGGTTTCTCTATTTGTTACTTGCTTAGCGATTTTTAATTGCCTCATAAAAATTAAAGTTTAGATGTTGGAAGAGTAGAACGAAATAATATTAAAAAGGTTAGTGTTTTGACGCTTTTTTTAGGAAATAAAAACAAAAAGATTATTATTTTATAGGTTTCAGGTATTATTTAAGCTATTTAATCGAATATTTTTGTGTTCTTACTACTTTAAAATCCAATCAATTTAACTTATTTAAACTTGTTTTTTACTTTAGAAATAATTTCTCTTAGCTTAAATTGCTTGTTATTACAACATATTATTTTTAAACTTGTTTAGAAAAAATTATGGAAATAAGATCTTGTCTTGAATGTGGCGCGAAATTATCCGGAAGGAAAGATCAAAAATTTTGTGCTGATTATTGTCGAAATACCTTTAATAATCGTCAGAATGAAGATGCCAACGCTACTGTCAGAAGAATAAATGGAATCTTACGAAAAAACAGAAGGATTTTAGCTCGACACAACCCAAGTGGAAAGAAAACACTTGACGGTATTACATTAGCAGAAGATGGATTTAACTTTCATTATTTCACAAATACCTATAAAACTCAAAAGGGAAGCCACTATTATTTTTGCTATGATCAAGGATATATTAAACTTGAAAATGACCAATATATGCTTGTTTTAAAACAAGATTATGTTAAGTGAGATGCCAGTCTAAATTTCAAAATTGATTTATTACCAAACCCGCTCAAAATTCTATTTTTTGAAAGATTCTTTAATAAGAACTTCTATCTTTGCCTGACAACAAAATACCAATGAGCTTAACAGACCTTTCTGAACAAGAAATACAGAGACGTGAATCCTTACAAAAATTACGTGAAATTGGCATTGATCCTTATCCTGCCGCATTATTTCCTATAAATTCTTCTGCAAAAGAGATTAAAAATAATTTTGTAGAGGGCAAAGAAGTTTGTATTGCCGGAAGAATGATGAGCCAACGGGTTATGGGAAAAGCATCATTTGCCGAACTTCAAGATGCTAGTGGACGAATTCAAATCTATATTAACCGAGATGAAATTTGTCCTGATGAAGATAAAACATTTTATAACGATGTTTTTAAAAAACTACTCGATTTAGGCGACTTTATTGGTATTGAGGGAAAGGTTTTTAAAACTCAAGTAGGCGAGATTTCAGTTAACGTAACAAAATTGACGCTTTTAGCAAAAGCATTGAAACCGCTGCCTCTTCCAAAAATTGATGCAGATGGAAGAATTCACGATGCATTAACAGATGCTGAAATGAGAGCAAGGCAACGCTATGTAGATTTAGTTGTAAACCCGCATGTAAAAGACACTTTTCTAAAACGATCAAAAACGATTTCGTCAATGCGCCGGTTTTTTGATGGGTTTGACTATTTAGAAGTTGAGACACCCATTCTGCAAGCAATTCCTGGAGGTGCAGCTGCACGACCATTCGTTACGCATCACAATGCTCTAGATATTCCTCTTTATTTAAGAATCGCAAATGAAATGTATCTCAAACGTTTGATTGTTGGTGGTTTTGAAGGCGTTTACGAATTTGCAAAAGACTTCCGTAATGAAGGCATGGATCGTACGCATAATCCAGAATTTACAATGCTCGAAATCTATGTTTCCTATAAAGATTATAACTGGATGATGGATTTCACAGAAAAAATGATTGAGAAAGTTGCATTCGATGTTTGGGGAAGCACCGACATAAAAGTTGGAGGAAAACAAATTTCATTGAAAGCTCCTTTCAAAAGAATTTCTATGCGCGATGCGATTCTTGAATTCACTGGAAAAGATATTTACGGAAAATCGGAATCGGAATTAAAGAAAATTTGCAGCGAATTAGGAATTGAGACAGATTCTTCAATGGGGAAAGGGAAATTAATAGATGAGATTTTTGGTGAAAAATGTGAAGCGCATTTTATACAGCCAACATTTATTACAGATTACCCAATTGAAATGTCGCCTTTATGTAAAAAACACCGCGATAACCCAGAATTAACTGAACGCTTTGAATTAATGATTAATGGGAAAGAAATTGCAAATGCTTACTCAGAATTAAATGACCCCATCGATCAAAGGGAAAGATTTGAGGAGCAAATGATCCTCTCTGAAAAAGGAGACGATGAGGCAATGTTTATAGACCAAGATTTTTTGAGGGCACTGGAATATGGAATGCCTCCAACATCTGGGATGGGAATAGGAATTGATCGCTTGGTGATGCTCTTAACAAATAATGTCTCTATTCAAGAAGTGCTCTTTTTTCCACAAATGCGCCCAGAAAGCAAAATTTTGAAATTAGATTTAAATGAAGTGGAAAAAAATATCTTTGAGATAATGAAGGAGCAAAAGAAACTCGAATTATTTGAACTCAGAGAAAAATTTGATATTAGCAATAAAGTTTGGGATACGAGTATAAAAAACTTAAGCAAAAACAATTTATTGAAAATAACTAAAGAGGAAGATAAACTTTGGGTAAGTATTTCTTAAATAAAATTCAAAAGTCACGGCATATACTAAACTATTTGATATTTAATACA
>SYKJ01000088.1 GCA_005798205.1 Bacteroidota bacterium
CCGTAGATAATTGATCGAACTTCGGTGCTTCGCGATGTATCGGAAGACCTCCAGTGCTATCCATAACATTGATTCCATCTATTGCCTCACCAACTACATTGAATAAGCGCCCCTTGATTTTCTCTCCAGTAGGAACTTTTATGTCCATACCTGTTGCAGCAACTTCCATCCCACGCATAAATCCATCAGTTGAATCCATGGAGATTGCTCTTACAGCGTTTTCTCCAATATGGGATTGCACCTCTAATACTACGCGTGTACCATCCGCCTTTCGAACCTCCAAGGCATCAAATATACTTGGTAATTGAACACCAGTATCGAACCTAACATCTACAACTGGACCGATAACTTTTGAAATTTTTCCTTTATTAACTGACATTTATATTTTTTTAAATTTTTGTGCAAAAATACATATTTTTTGTCCTTTGCAGAAATTTTATATTAAAAATTATAAGATTATTCGTCTTTAGAATTTAATAAAAATCGTGAGGTAAAATAAGAGAACGAAATACTAAGAATAGAAACAGAAAATAGAACAAGAAAAAAATCTTTTATCGCTATTTTAACTGGAAAAGGAATATTTGCACCCGGAATGATTAAAACACTGAATTTCAATTGAAGGATGCAGATTACATAACCAAATATCATTCCTGAAATTACGCCGATTCCAGAAATTAGTATTCCCTCATAAAAAAAGATTTTAAAAATATCTTGCTTTGTCATACCAAAACTTTGAAAGGTTTTCAAATTTGACTTTTTCTCAATGTAAAGCATTGTCAAAGAGGCGATTAAATTAAAAGATGCCAAAATAAATATAAAAATCATGATGAATATAATGATTATACGTTCTGACTTACTTGTTTTGAAAATTATTTCATTTTTTTCGTAATTTGTCTTTACACTAAATCTACCTCCAACAATTTTTTTAACAAGACCTTTTATCTCTTCATTTGAATACTTTTTATTTACATCAATATAAATATGAGATAGTTCTGAAGAGTAGTTTAATAATTTCCGAACATTTTTAAGTGGCCAAAGTATTTTTTCTTGATTAATTTCAAGGTTATAATTCATAACCGCTGACAATAAAATTTGGTCATTATAGAATGGAGACTTGCCAAAACGTATTTTTACATTTCTTTTTGGGGCATAAATTAAAATACGTTGATGTCCACTATGAAATCCATTACCAACATTTAATTTTTGTATTAAATTAATGCCAATTATTCCATATGCTTCACTATTTTTTTCATTGAACAATAATTTTCCAGCTACCAAATGGTTTTTAATATTTATAGCCCTTAAAAAATTACTTTCAACACCCATAACTGTTGCATTTACCCATTTCTCATCGTGCTTGAGAACAACAACCTCCTCTATGCCTTTTGAAAAGGAATTAACTCCGATGCAATTTTTAAGTGCCACCCAGTTTATCTCACTTTCATCAAATGTTTTTCTCTTGGTTGCAGTTATGGTAATGTCAGGTTCAAAATCACTGTACAATTTTTCAATCATAGTTTCTATCCCATTAAAAGCAGAAAGTAAGATAACCAATGCGGCAGTTATTATAAATACACCCACAATAGATATTCGTGTTATCCATGTAATTACATTTTTCTTCAATGAAGAACGTAAATATTTTAGTGCTATGTAACCGGGTATGTTAATATTATTGTTTTAGTAATTCATCAATTTTCATTGCATAATCAATAGAATCGTCAATATGGAAAGTTAAACTTGGAATTTTACGCATATTTTTCAGTCGTTTTCCAATATCAAGTCTCACTTTTCCCTTATTTACATTAATGTTTTTTAATACAACTTCTTTATCTGGCCCCGCAAAAATACTAAGGAAACACCTGGCGTGAGAAAGATCAGAAGTTACGCGAACAATCGTAACTGAAACCATCGCTCCGAGGCATATTTCTAAGCTATTTCTTTGAAAAAACACAGATAGTTCCGCTTGAATTACAGCTTCAATTTTATTTTGCCTTATTGATCCCATTTGGCAAATTTATAGATTTTAGACGGATGCAGTGCCAATCATTTTGAAATAAAGTTTTGAGAAGAATTAGTACTGTCTAAAATTTGTTTTCATAATGTTTTCGAATTAATAAGTTAGCCTTTGCAATACAATTTTCTTTATTGCAGATTAATGTATCTTTGCAGCTATGAATGCGATGAGAGAAATATTCAATTATTCGTTTAAATACAAAAAGCTTGCTTTTTTAACGATTATTGGAAATCTACTTTTCACTTTTTTCAATCTACTGTCTCTTGTTTTGTTTATTCCTTTTTTGCAACTAATTTTTAGTTCTGAGAAATTGCAAAAAGCTCTACCAGAACCAACTTTTTCAGGAGAAATTTCAAACCTACCAGAGTATATCGCGAGCTATTATAATTACCATATGCATCAAATGGTTATTAACGATCCAAAGCAAGCGCTTTTCTCAGTTTGCATTATGGTTTTCCTCGCTTTTTCCCTTAAAAACATTTTTAGATACATGGCTATTTGGTTTCAGTCAGAACTTAGATTTTCTGTTGTTCGCGATGTTCGCG
>SYKJ01000089.1 GCA_005798205.1 Bacteroidota bacterium
ACAAAATTCATTAGCAAAAAATATTTCCTTGATTAGCCCTATTTTTAATGCTAACCTTACTCGAGTTTTTCCTTTCAAGAACCTCTTTAAAATCAATAATACCGAATTCAAAAAAACAATTTCAAGAATTGGAATAAGTTACAACATAGAAGCACAAAATCGTTCCACGTTTCAAGACTCACTTCTAAGACAAGCAAACTTTAATGGTATTTCAAGACAGTTTTTTAATGGTATTTCTCAAAGTGCAACATTACAAACCTCAATGGGATTAATTGGTAATACGCTTAAGATAAATCCTAGTGTCAATTATGGAAATAAAATTAACTTTCAACAAATTGAAAAAACATACAATTCAACTTTAAATAATACAAATACGGATACATTAAGCCGTTTTGGCATGGCACAGGAATTTAATATAAGTATTAACATGACAAGTATTTTGTATTCTTATTTCAGAGTAATTGGAAAAACCAAACCACTTTTGCGGCATTTGATGACACCATCAATCGGATATCGCTATGTTCCAAAACTGAACTCTTTAGAAACAGCTAATGCAGGTGCCAATCAAAGTGCAATCTCTTATTCTGCTTTTGAGAGAAGCATCTATACAGCCGGGAATTACCAAGCTGCCTCCATCATGACATTTGGCTTAAATAACACGCTTGAGTTAAAGGTGAAATCAGAAAAAGATACTGTTTCAGGATTCAAAAAAACACGATTGATCGATCAACTTTCGTTTTCAGGATTCTATGACTTTCTAAAAGATTCGATGAAGCTTTCTAACATCGCAATCAATTTAAGAGTAAGTCCAACGAATTGGATAAATTTTGTTTCAAATGCAAATTTTAGTCCTTATTCATGGGATTCAATAAGCGGAAAAACTTCAAGTGCTTTTGCTGCTAGTAAGGGACAAGGTATTGGACGCATTTTGAATACAAGTTTTACAACTTCTTTAACACTTGCGCCACGAAAATCGAGAGAGAAAATTGCAGAAAGTGGGCAACAGAGAAATACAAATTGGGATAGTGATTTCAATTATTTTGCGCTGCACCCTGAGGAGGCTATTTATTTTGACATTCCATGGAAAATTACCTTTTCACATGTTTATACCTTAAGTGCAAATCAAGCAATTACAAGTATATCACAAGAAAAACTTTTTAAAACTCAAACTTTGGTGATGAATGGTGATGTGAGTTTCACGAAAAGATGGAATGTATCTGGAAATTTAAATGTAAATATAGAAAGTTTGAAATTGACAAATGCATATATTTCTTTGAACAGAAATTTACATTGCTGGACCTTATCCTTTTATTATGTTCCTGTGGGAGGAAATAAAAGCTTCTTGCTGAGTATTCGAAATACTTCAACGATATTTAAAGATGCTAAAATCGAGTTCAGAAAACCCCCAAGTTTCTTTTAGCCCTATTTTATTTTTATGTCTTCTCTTTCAGCTAAAACTGCAGTAAATTTCGCGCCGAAAAAAACAATTTGAGCAGAATAATGAACCCAAGCAAGAAAAATAAAAAGAGATCCTGCAATTCCAGTATTTCCAAGAAAAAAATAATTTTGAAGGTAATACTTTATTAATAATTGACTTATAAATAGTAAAAAGGAAGTTACAATAGCGCCTTTTAGAGCTAAGACCCAAGGCACAAAACCATCGTGGATATATTTAAAAACTAAAGTAAAAATCAATGTATTACTAATGATTGTTAAGCAATGGTGAAAAAATTCAAGCGTAAAATCGACAAAGCCATTTTTATAATTGATATAATTAGTGAGGGCAGAAAAAATAAATACTTGCATGAAATAAAATAGGATAATTATTAATGCAAATAAAGCGAGAAACGCTACCGATAAAAAGCGAAAACCAATTATATTTAGAATAATATTTTCTTCTTTTCTATTCTTTTTACTAATATTAAAAAATTCATTGATACTTCTTTTTAATGATACTAAAAATGCTGAGCAGCCATATAGCAATACTCCGATGCTTATAATTTCGAGGATTATACTTGGTTTATCAAAATTAACACTATTTAAAAATTCCATTATGCCTTTTGTATCGGAAATTCCAATTTGATTTTTTAATAAATCAGAGATCATTCTTTCCATATTTGCTTTTCCTACTACTCTTCCAAAAATGGAAGAACTCAAATAGACAATAGGAACAAATGCAAAAAGTGTGTAGTAAGCCAAAGCTGCACCATGAAAAAATGCACCTTCAGAAAAATAGGCAATAAGGGAGTCCTTTAAAACTAAAAAAAATGAATACCAAGGTCGCTTGTTATTTTTTGTAGGTAATTCTGATGTATCTGGTGTCATTTTGTTTGTCAAAACTATACAATATTATTTCTTCTTGTTTTTCGCTTGTAAAATAATTGTGATACAAAGAACCCACAAATATAGAACGTACATATTCTAATTTTATGCCCTTGGAATCAGATATTTCGTATTCATCTGGTCTAAATACTATTTTTTCACCCTTATGATTAATCGTATTCAAGGGCCCAAATAAAAAAGCCTGGGGATTATTTTTATGCTTGTAGTACAATTCTCGTGGCTTGTATTTTTTACTCAATAAGCCATTTTTTAGCAAACAAATTGAATCGCACAAACCCAAAACATCCTGGCCTTCATGAGAAACCAAAATAATGCTAATGCCCTCTTTATCTCTTAGATTTAATAAATGATTGCTTAACTTTCTTCGCAAATTTGCATCGAGGTGACCAAAAGGTTCGTCTAAGAGTAAAATTTTTGGTTTATTTGAGATGGCTCGTGCAATTGCCAATCGCTGTTGTTCTCCACCTGAAATTAGATTCGATTTGATCGCTTGAATTTTTGTTAACTCAAATAATTTTAATAACTGTGCGACACGTCTTTCTCTCTTTTCTATCGGAAGAAATAAAATAGATTCTCTAATATTTTCCTCTACGGTGTGATATAAATCTAATTTGAAATCCTGGTTTACCATTGAAAAATCTTTAAATCCAGGGATTAAAAGTTGAGAAGCAAGAGGTAATTTTTTAGAATCAAAATAAAGTGATCCTTCATTGGGATTTAATAAACCAGATGCTATTTTTAAAAGAGATGATTTTCCGGCTCCACTTTTTCCTACTAAACCAACT
>SYKJ01000090.1 GCA_005798205.1 Bacteroidota bacterium
AAATTAACCTTATTGTGAAGTCTACCTGCGGTATCAATAATCACAACATCAGCATTTTGAGATTTTGCAGATTGGACAGCGTCAAAAGCAACACTCGCAGGATCAGCTCCCATTCCTTGTTCTACAATTGGAACTCCCACCCTTTCTGCCCATATAATCAATTGATCAACTGCAGCAGCTCGGAAGGTATCAGCAGCCCCTAAGACAACTTTTTTTCCTGCTTTTTTAAATTGGTGGGCTAATTTTGCAATTGTAGTAGTTTTACCGACACCGTTGACGCCAACCACCATAATAACATAGGGATTTCCATCACTTGGGACTAAAATCTCCAATTTTCCATTTTGATTGGAATTATTTTCTTCTAAAAGCGCACTAATTTCATCGCGGAGAATACCATTTAGTTCTTCTGTACCAACAACCTTATCTCTAGCAACGCGAACTTGAATTCGTTTTATAATCTTTAAAGTTGTTTCAACGCCAACATCAGAGGTAATTAGTATTTCCTCTAAATTGTCGAGAACTTCATCATCAACTTTTGATTTACCTACAATTGCTCTAGCAATTTTGGAGAAAAAAGATTGCTTGGTTTTTTCTAAGCCAACATCAAGTGTTTCTTTTTTTGAACGCGAAAAAAAATCAAATAGACCCATATTAAGAAAAAAAAAGCTTCCAAAGGAAGCTTTAAAGTTATATTAAAAGTTTAGTTTTTCGCAAACCAATCTTTGACTTTATCATTGTGAACGATTTCTTCCTTAAAAGTATAAGAACCCGTTTTTTCAGATTTTATCATTTTGATAACCTTCGTATGTTCTTTACCGCCACCTTTTTGAAGCGTTGCTACAACTTTCTTAGCCATTTCTTATTATTTTATTTCTTTGTGAAGTGTATACTTTTTTAAAACAGGATTAAACTTCTTAATCTCCATTCTATCTGGTGTATTCTTGCGATTTTTAGTTGTTATGTAACGAGAAGTTCCCGCCATACCTGATTCTTTATGCTCTGTGCACTCTAAAATCACTTGAATTCTATTTCCTTTTGTTTTCTTAGCCATTTTCTAATCGTTTATTCTTAAGTAATTTCAGGATTATTTTAAAAAACCCTTTAATCGCGCTTCTTTTAGACAAGCTGAAATCCCTTTTTTGTTAATCGTACGTAAAGCAGAAGTTGAAATTTTTAAAGTAATATGTGATCCGTCTTCTGGAATAAAAAATTTCTTCGTTATCAAATTTGGGAAAAAGCGACGCTTTGTTTTCATGTTGGAGTGAGAAACGTTATTTCCACTCATTACTGACTTCCCTGTTAATTGACAAACTCTTGACATGACTAATAATTTACTTAAAACTGCAAAAAAGCGATTGCAAATGTAGCAACTTATTTCATATACACCAAATGTCACAAGGATTTTCTTTTATTATTTCTTAATAAAATTGTAAAGTTCTAAAAAGTAAGTACTTAATTTGAATTTCTTGGATGATATGATAAAATTGCGTCGCGTAAAAAGCGTTGATCTAAATGCGTATAAATCTCGGTTGTGGCAATAGACTCGTGCCCCAACATTTCTTGAATTGCTCGCAAATTCGCACCTCCTTCAATCAAGTGAGTTGCAAAGCTGTGGCGAAATGTATGAGGTGAAATATTTTTCTTCAAGCCAATTTCTTTCGCTAAATCTTTAATAATTGTAAAAATCATTACGCGTGTCAATTTCGCTCCCCTCCTATTAAGAAAAACAATGTTTTCATCTCCTTTTACAATGTCTTGATGTCGACGAATATGATCTGAGTATAATTTAATTTCTTTCTCTACGCTTGGGCTTACTGGCACTAAACGCTCTTTATTTCCTTTACCAATAACCCGAATAAAGCCCTCATCAAAATAGAGATCAGAAAAGCGCAAGTTCACCAATTCAGATACACGCAAACCGCAACTATATAATGTTTCTAAAATTGCACGATTTCGATGTCCCTGCTTAGTACTGACATCAACTGCTGCAATTAAGGAATCAATTTCTTCAATGTGAAGTATTTCTGGAAGCTTTAATCCAATTTTTGGTTGTTCAAGCAATTCACTAGGATCCTCTCGAATATGATTTTCTAATAGTAAAAAAGTATAAAATTGTTTGATTCCAGAGATAATGCGCGCTTGACTTCTTGCACTTAAACCTAAATCGTACAATACCGTGATGAATTCTTGTAAATTTTTATAGGTCACATCCTCAGCATCAAGATTAGATGAAATAGCAAAATCATGAAGTTTATGGATGTCATTTTGGTAAGCAAAAATTGAATTTTCTGCCAGGCCCTTTTCAATTTTTAAGTATGAAACAAAATCCTTAATATAGCGGTTCCAATTTGACATAAATGAAAATTCTAATTGTAAACGGACCGAAACTAAATTTATTAGGAATCCGTGAACCACAAATATATGGTAATGTTTCTTTTGAAGATTATTTTGAGACCTTGAAACATAAATTCTCAATGGATTTAGATTTTTTTCAATCCGATAAAGAAAATGAACTTATTCATGTTCTTGAAACAAGTGATGCGGATGGAATTATTATAAATGCTGGGGCTTTTACACATACTAGCATTTCCATAAGAAATTGTATTTCAAGCATTTCAATACCTGTAGTTGAAGTTCATATTTCGAATATTGCAGCTAGAGAATCTTTTAGGCACGAATCTTTTCTAAGTCCCGTTTGTGCTGGTTGTATTTTCGGATTCGGTCTTAAAAGTTATGCGTTGGCCTTGCACTTTTTTAACACTAACTAAATTTGAATACATATTTTTCAAAATTCTGCTTCGTATTTTGAGTACATTCGTAAAATAATAGACGCATGAAAGATTTAGAATTATTTTTTAAAAGTATTGACCCTGTTTTAGCCGCTTTAATTGCAACAACATTCACTTGGCTCATAACAGCCGCAGGTGCTTCCTTGGTTTTTTTCTTCAAATCAATGCATCGCGGTGTTCTAGATGGCATGCTTGGTTTTACAGGTGGCGTTATGGTAGCTGCAAGCTTTTGGTCGCTTCTCATGCCTTCCATCGAAATGTCTGAAAAATTCTTTCCTAGTATGTCGTGGATGCCTGCTGCTGTTGGTTTTTTAACAGGGGCACTTTTTCTTTTTTTCTTGGATAAATGGATGCCCCATTTGCATATCAATTTTTCTGATAAT
>SYKJ01000091.1 GCA_005798205.1 Bacteroidota bacterium
CTAATTACAACTGGCAAACCGCTTGTTGCAGGTTTCTGTGAGATTGAAAACGCTGATGTAGTGCGTGCTATTTATAAAAAACAAAAGGCATTTAAGTCGTATGGATTAGTTCATCACGACAGTAAAGATGCAAGAGGTATTGATGTTGCAATGATTTACGATAGTTCAAAACTAACTTTACTCGCCGATGGTTTCATTCGCTTTGTGCTTCCGGGCGAAACAGAGCCAAGTTCTCGCGATATTCTCTGGGCCAAATACAAATTCAAAAAAGAAGTTCTCTTTGTTATGGTAAATCATTGGCCAAGTAGGCGTTCAGGCACAGACGAATCCGAACCAAAAAGAATAAAAGCTGCAGAAAGTGCGGATCGATTTATTGATTCGTTAATAAAACAAGATCAAAATGTTAAAATCGTCTTTATGGGCGACCTAAACGATTATCCAAGTGATAAAGCACCGAAGATAATAGAAAGTAAATTAACACCTATGATTCTTAAATCCTCAGGAGAATTTGGTGGCACTTACAACTACCAAGAGAAATGGGAAATAATGGACCATATTTTTGTTTCTAAAGGGTTATTAAACTTTGGAAAAACAAAGGTTATTCCTAATTCCGGAAAAATCTACTCGCCTGCATTTTTATTAAGTGAATACAAAGGAAACATTGTTCCATTTAGAACATACGGAGGAGTAAATTACTTGGGAGGATACAGCGATCATTTACCTGTATCAATAAGTATTTCCTTAAAATAAATTAGACTTTATAATTCCAAGAATGCGTGTCCTCAACTTTTCCTGTTTTAAGGTCGCTTAGGTAATTTTTTATTTTATTGGATAAAGTTCGCCCTTCTAATGGCGGCAATTCTAAACGCTCATCACGGTAACCAATTATTAAAATTTGAGCAATTGTAGCAGCTGTTCCTGCTCCGAAAGCATCTTCCAATGTTCCATTTCTTGCAGCAGTAACAATTTCTTCAACAGAAACTTTTCTTTCCTCTACTTCAACTCCCCAACTTCTTGCAATGTCAAACACAGTCTGTTTTGTAACCCCTCGTAAAATGGTGTCAGCCTCTTCAGATGGTGAAATAAGTTTTCCTCCAATTTGAAAAACAATATTCATCGTTCCTGATTCTTCAATGTATTTGTGTTCAATTGCGTCTGTCCAAACTAACTGATGATATCCTAGTATTTGGCATTGTTTGGCAGGATATAAGGAAGCACCATAATTTCCTGCTGCTTTTGCTCTACCTACACCACCTATAGCAGCTCGTGTATAATGCTCCTCTATTTTCACTCGAACTGGCTCGGAATAATAAACACCAACAGGAGCAGTAATGATCATGAACTTATAGGTTTCTGAGGGCTTAATTCCCACTCCTTCATCTGTTGCAAATAAAAATGGACGAATGTAAAGAGAATACCCCTCATTTTTTGGAACCCAGTCCTTATCAACTTCAACTAATTTTCGAATTGCCTCCAAAAAAATTGCTTCAGGAACTGCTGGCATGCACATCCTCTCAGCAGATTCAGCAAAACGTTTCGCATTCATTTCAGGACGAAAAATTATAACTTCGTTTTGAATTGTACGATAAGCTTTTAAACCCTCAAAAATAGATTGACCATAATGCAAAGCAGATAAAGCTGGATGCATTGGAATTGGTGCAAAAGGAACAATCTTGCCTTCACCCCATTCACCATTTGCATATTCCATGATAAACATGTGGTCAGAAAGAATTTTTCCAAATACTAAATTATCAAAATCAACTTGTGAAATTGTGGGATTTTGGTTCTTTTGAACTGAAAATGAAATTGTGCTAACAGACATAAATAATTATTGATTGCGAATATACTATTTCTAAATTACCTTTCAAACAAATTTTAATTGCTTTTTGATTTCAATTAACTTTACCAAAATAATCATAATAAGTGAAGAAAAGTCGCGATATATTATTAAAATATTGGAAATACTCCTCTTTTAGACCTCAACAAGAGGAAATTATCGATGATATTCTGACTGGTGCTGATGTTCTTGCACTTCTACCGACAGGTGGAGGGAAATCAATTTGCTTTCAAGTTCCAGGTTTAATTCGCGAGGGCATTACGATCGTAATTTCTCCTTTGATAGCACTTATGCAAGATCAAGTTAAAAATTTAGAAGAACGAGGAATAAGAGCAAAAGCGCTGATTAGCGGAATGACTTACCGTGAGATTGACATACTTTTAGATAATGCTCGTTTTGATGGGATTGATTTTCTGTACACCTCTCCAGAGCGAATTCAATCTGAACTGTTTATTGAACGCTTCAAAAACATGAAAGTTGGACTAATTGTTATTGACGAAGCACATTGCATTTCAGAGTGGGGACATGATTTTCGCCCCTCATTTTTGAAAATTAAAGAATTGCGAACTTACCACCCTAAAACTCCGATTCTTGCACTAACAGCGACAGCGACAGATAAAGTTAGAAAGGACATAATTAAGCAACTAAACCTGAATAAGCCGATTCTTCACGAAGCTTCTTTTGAAAGAAAAAATGTAAGCTATGAAATTTTTAAAACTGAAAACAAAATAGAACGAATCATTTCCTTTTGCAAGGATCACAGCGCAACAGGAATTATTTACTGTCAAACTCGAAAAAGTGTTAAAGAAATTGCAAGAATTTTATTGGCAAATTCAATTTCATGTGGCTTTTATCATGGTGGCTTGGGAAATGAAGAACGAAAAAAAATGCTGGATCTTTGGTTAAATGAAGATATCAAAATTATGGTTGCAACAAATGCATTTGGAATGGGTATAGACAAGCCAAATGTGCGTTTTGTTTTACATTACGAACTTCCACAATCTTTGGAGGCTTATTTTCAAGAAGCAGGGCGCTGTGGTCGTGATGGTGAAATGTCGCGGGCAATTTCTTTTGTTGAGCCAAATGATACCTCAGAACTTAAGAAAACAGTACAAGAAAAATTTCCTGAAAAAGTAACCGTGCACAACGCATACAAGGCCTTATGTAATTATCTAAATTTAGCATTTGGATCTGGAAAAGATGAGACGTTTCATATCGACCTTAAAGAAATGTGTTCGAACTACAAATTAGATTACAAACAAACATATAATTCATTAAAAATTCTTGAATTGAATGGAAACATCCAATTTTCAGAGGGATTTTTTCAAGCTACGAAAGTTAAATTTATTGTTGACAATAGCGAACTGTATAACTTTCAAGTTCAATATGAAAAATACCGCGCCTTTACCACGCTATTGACTCGCTCATACTCAGGTATTTTTGACTATCACCAAACTATTCAAGAAAGTGAGATAGCAAAGAGAATTAAAATTTCTGAGCAACTACTTACAAACTATTTGGAGGAATTGGAGCGCTATACAATAATCGATGTGAAATTTAGAAGTAATCTTCCCACAGTCACTTTTGTTGAAGAACGACATACAGATCTTAATTTTCAACTTGCAGCAGCAGTATATCACGATAGAAAAAACAATGCACTTGAAAAAGTAAACCAGGTTATTGAATTAGTAAATAGTGAAGCATGTCGCGCACAACAAATAATCCACTATTTTGGTCAAGAGTCAACTAATTGCGGCATTTGTGATTGGTGCAAGAAAAATGATTCAAAGTTCAAATTATCAAACACCAAGCTTCTTCTATTTTTAAGCGAACCCAAATCAATTGGTGAATGCGCCGAATATTTTTCGTGTTCTGAGATTGAAATCAACAAACTACTTAGACCTTTAATCATAAAAGAAAAGATTGCATTTGAAAATGGCAACTATTATCTTCGATAGATGAAAAATATAAGTGAAGATAAAACTTTGATTTTACCTCCCTTTTTTAAACAAGCGTTTTCTTATTTGTTCTTTTTTTATGCCTTAGGGATTCTCTCTTTTTTGGCATTTCCGGACTTAAATCTAAGTCCTTGGCTATTACTAATAATTCCCATCTACCTCTTAAATTGGTTAACTAAAAATAATAAACTCGAGCGCATTTCCTTTATTTTGGTTCTTGTAATTTCGCTCTTACTAATTGGAAATACGAGCATGGGCGAATTTTTTAAACGGAATTTAGCGCAGGAAAATACAATAGACTCACAATTATTCGAAGCCAAAATTGAAGAATTTCAAAAAAAAGAAACCGGGTGGTCAAAGGGAATTGCGACTATTACAAGTTTTCCGAAATCAAAAGAAAAACTAAAACATAAGTTCAAAATTCTATTTTTTGCAGATGAAAAATTCAAAGGAGAAATCGATGATATTATTCTTGTTAATTCGTCATTATCGAGAATCGAAAATAAAAATAATCCTGGAGAATTTGATATGAAGCTTTATTGGCAAACGAAAGGAATTCAAAACATTTGTTTTATACAATTTGAGAATTACCAATTAGTCGATAAAAAAGAAGCAAGCTATTTTCAACAATTTATAAGAGGAATTCAAAAAAACTTTAATTCAATATTGGAGAAACATTTAAAAAACGAGGAGCTCTCCATCGCTAAAGCATTAATTTTAGGTGATAAGTCAATGTTGGACTCTGAAACTCGGAATTCCTTCACTGCAACTGGTGCCATGCATGTTTTAGCAGTTTCTGGCTTGCATATCGGGCTAATTTTACAGGTGCTTTTATGGATTTCGAAATTATTTTACAGATTAATCTCCCGAAAAATAGCTATTATATTAATCGTTGTGCTTTTATGGATTTACGCTCTAATCACAGGATTTTCTCCGAGTGTGATACGTGCAGTTTTTATGTTCTCCGTTTTATCCTTAGCTCAAATTAGTGGGAGAAATTACAACCCAATAAACACTTTGTTTTTTACGGCTTTTGTTTTGCTCTTATTTCAACCACTTTATTTATTCGATGTCGGTTTTCAATTGTCCTATTTGGCAATGCTTGGAATTTTTCTGTTTTATAAAAAAATTGAAACTTGGTATCAACCAAAAAACAAAATACTCCGCTACTTTTGGCAAGGAACGGCAATTGGCTTTGCAGCGCAAGCTATGACGACTCCTTTAACACTTTATTATTTCCATCAATTCCCCAATTATTTTGCATTAAGCAATCTTGGACTTATGTTGTTTTCAGGCGTAATTCTTGCCTTAGGTATTTTTATTTTTGTACTTCATTACATTCCTTTTATTGGTCAATTAAATGGAATATTACTATTCATTTCTGTATGGTTGATGTTTGTTTTTATTCAATGGGTAGAAAAATTGCCAGGCGCAGTTGCATATGGATTTACACTTCAATTTCATATCGTTATTTTACTTAGTTTTTGTATCTATTTCTTACTTAAATTAAATCTGGAAAAACAACATTGGAAAGTTTTTGCTTGTGTCTTTTTTATTACTCTATTAAGTGTAATTTACACTCGCTGGGAAAATTTAAATAGAAAGCATCTATGTATTTTCAACAATAATAACTTAGTATTTACTTTTAAAAAAGGTTCGAAAACACTCTGTTTTTATGACGCTGAGGAATCTGAAAAACACAAAGTGGAGTTCATGCTTGCATCCTATTCAAAATGTTATCCAGGTGAAATTGAATATATCTCAATCTATAAAAGAAATATGGAAGTAAAATTTGGGGAAGATGAAATCAGAATAAATAAATCTGAAACAGGAAAACTCTTAGAAATTAATAATCGAAAAATCCCAATTATTTACTCTAATAAAACAATAGAAAATACAAAAAATGCTTTAAAAATGCCATGGATTGAAGGAAAAAATAGCTTGCAAAAAAAGAGTTTTTTTCTCTATTTATAAATATACTAGATTTTTGTATTATTTCTTCGTGAAATCAACATTATAGCTTGTCGAAAGCCATAACGTATGATTTCGTTCAATATTGATGCCATCCGATTTGAATATCATTTGATTTAAATAACCAATCTGAATATTAAAATTAGGATTAAATCTCCAACCTAAAGCAGAAATAAATCGATTTTGGTCTAATATATTTTTAGCGATTCCCTTCCCAAAACCCAGAAACAGTTCATTATTTACATTCAGGAAAAGAGTATTGTTTGCCATTTCTTTTCGAGTTAAAGGCATGTTAATCATCATTCTGTAACGAATCCGGTTACGAAAATTATCTTTTCCTTGAACTAATTCTCCAAACGATTCGCTCCAATTATCAATCAATCGTTGTTCCATACGGTAGCGATGCTGCATATCAAAACGACCATATTGATTCTTTAAATTTATCTGCTCCCAAATACGATTTTCAGTGGTTTGGTGGTTGATTGGTTGGGCTCCATACTGATATGAAATAATAGAAGCATATCCTGCAGTAAAAGAAATAGCTGAGTTATAGTGGTAATCCAACCCAACACGAAGTAAAGATTGTTGCCAGTCATTGAATAATTCAGCTCTTCTCCATTGGTACTCAGTATGTACTCCAAATTTATTACTTAATTTATGATTTCCAGTATACAAAATCCAAGCATTGTTTTGATTTGAAATCAATTTTTGTGCAAAGCTCCCTCCTACTAAAAATAATAAGACCAATGATGTAGAAATTAACTTTTTCATTTTTTATTATGAGTCTTTATTAAACTTCCAGCTTTTTTTCACTGAGAAACGAAATAATAAATAAATTAAGCTTCCTATTAGTGCTCCAAAAGCTGCTCCTGCAGCAATATCACTAAAATAATGAACTCCGAGGTAAATTCTGCTAATTACAACAATTAAGCCAATGAAAAACAATAGAAAAAGCAACCAGTTTCTTTTATTGTAGAAAAAAGGAACTATGAAGGCAAATAGTCCAAAATAATTAGCACTGTGTGAGGAAATAAATCCAAAATCACCTCCTCTGTAAAAAGTTCCATCTGCTTGCTTGTAGTAATGCAAATAATCTTGAATAATTGGATTATGTGAAGGCCTCAAACGTTGAAAAACTTCTTTGAAGAGATGCACAGATAGAAAATCTGTTAAAAATAATGAAAGTGCAAATAGAACGAAGATTAGCAAAAATTCTTTGATGGCATATTCTTTGAATAGAAAAAAAAATACAAGTAAGAACAGCGGCAAAAGAGAAATCGTTTGAGAAAAAAACCACATGAACTCATCCAAAAATGGTGAGTGAAAACCATTTACAAATAGAACAAAATCACGATCTAAAACTTCAAGCCAGTTCATTATTGTTTAAATGTTTCCAAATTAAATCTTTAAGTTCTGTTAACCCTTTTTGGGCAATCGAAGAAATAAAAATAAATGGAATTTTTGGTAATTCTTTTTTCAATGCTTCGGTTAATTCTTCGTCTAACATATCCGACTTTGTAATTGCCAATAAGCGTTCTTTATGAGCTAACTCTGGATTAAATTGCTTTAATTCGTTTAGAAGAATAGCATACTCTTTCTTTATATCGTCACTATCAGCAGGAATCATAAAGAGCAATAAGGAGTTTCTTTCTATGTGACGCAAAAAACGCAGACCAAGGCCTTTTCCAGTGTGAGCTCCTTCTATTATTCCTGGAATATCTGCCATAACAAATGAACGGTGGTCGCGGTAGGAAACAATGCCAAGATTTGGACGGATGGTTGTAAATGGATAAGCTCCAATTTCGGGTTTAGCAGCAGAAATAACAGATAACAAAGTGCTTTTTCCAGCATTTGGGAAACCAACTAAACCAACATCAGCAAGAATTTTAAGTTCTAATATCTTCCAACCCTCGCGTGCGTCTTCTCCCGGTTGAGCATATCTTGGAGTTTGATTTGTAGGAGATTTAAATTGGTTATTTCCCAGGCCTCCTCTTCCGCCAGGTTGTATGATCTGCTCTTCTCCCTCCTCTGTTATTTCAAATTCAATTTCATTTGTCTCGGCATCGCGTGCAATAGTTCCAAGAGGAACATC
>SYKJ01000006.1 GCA_005798205.1 Bacteroidota bacterium
ATCCCAATTACCTCATAACCTTGTTGAATCAATAAATGAGCAGCAACTGAGGAATCAACACCACCTGAAAGTCCAACGACAACTCTTTTCATAGTGCAAAGTTAAATGAAATTAGGTTTTTTTTGAGTTATTAGTAGCTTCGGTTCCACTCGGAGAGAAAAATACCACAGGCAATGCCCACATTTAAGGATTCTGCGCTACCTTTTCCTGGAATTAAAATTGGATTTGTAATTAGTTGGAGAACTTCTTTAGAAATACCATTTCCCTCGTTCCCTAAAACTAAAAACTTCATTTTGCTTAGGTTTGTCTTGTAAATTGAATCACCCTTTAACAAAGCGCCATAAATGGGTTCTTTTATTTTAGATAGAAATTTCACTAAGTCAGTGTAGTGAATCGCAACTTGAAATACACTTCCCATTGAAGCTTGAATTGTTTTCGGATTGTATTGATCTACGGTGGAATTTGAACATATAATTTGAGTGATTCCAAACCAATTTGCTGTTCTAATAATGGTGCCAAAATTTCCAGGATCTTGGATTCCATCGAGAATTAAAGTGCGGGCATTAGTGTTTATCTCTTTTGTCTTTGGTTTGGGCATTATTGCAATTGCTTCTGGCGAAGAGGAAAAAGAACTCATCTTTTGGAGTTCAGAGGGCTTTGCTAAAAAACATGCTATATTTGTGATATTCAGTTCAATAAAATTGGCTGTAGCTACAATAAGTTGGATATTGTATTCCGATTTAGAAAGTAACTCCCTAACAATTTTATCTCCCTCAACAACAATTAGTTGCTCCTTTTCTCTGTTTTTTTTTATTTGTAGACCTCTAATCCACTTTAACTTTTGCAATGAAATTTTTTCCAAAGTAATATGCTTAAATTTGTATCTGAAAAGTGAAAGTAGCAAAATTTATTTATTTATCATTTGTATTGTTGTGGGGAGTATCTTCCTGCAACATAACGCGCAATGTACCAAAGAACTATTTTTTATTTAAGTCAAATGAAATTTCAATTGATAATAAGAGTATAAGTAAAGATGAGGTGCTTTCTGTCTTGAAGCAAATACCAAATGAAAAAAGCTTGGGTATTCCTTTTAAGTTAATAGTTTACAATTCAATTGATTCATCAAGAATTGCTTCTAAAAGGGAAAAAGCGTTCAATAAATTTTCTGATAAATTAGAAAGGAAAAAGAGTAGGGTTACAAGAATAAATGAGCGAAGAATTGAAAAGGCTCGAAAAAATAAGGAGGAATATTATACTGAAAAGATGCTCAAAGATACTATTTTTTCAAAAACACTTTTATTAGAGCGTATTAAATACAAATCAGGACAAAAACCTATCCTATTTGATTCACTCCTTTTTCAAAAAAGTCAAGATCAGATTATACTTCATTTGAGAAAAAAAGGATTTTATTATAGCACAGTTAATGCCGAGGTCATTTTCAATGAGAAAAAACGCTTCGCTAAAACAGAATTTAAAATTCAAACAGGACCTCAATACACTATTGATTCAATTAAATACACTGGTCAAAGTGCACTTACCTCTTTAAACTCTCAATTTATAAAAAGTCAACAAGATGCTAACGGAACACATCCATTGGAGAAACAGCCATTTGATTTTGATTTATTGGATGAGTACAGATATAATGTCTCAAAATATATGCGAGACAAACAAATTTATAAGTTTTATGCCGCAAATATTTCTTTTAAAGTTGATACAATAAGATCAACGATGAAAGCCAATATCACAGTTAATTTTGAAGATAGATTTGTACCATCTTCATCAAATCCCGATAGTTTACTAAGAGTTCCTTTTGTGGCTGTAAATGTTCGTGATGTATATTTTCATTTGAGTGATACGCTTTTTTTTGAAGGTAATTTTAGCAAACTGTTAAGTGAAAGAAATTTAGATATCCGAGATCCATTAGCTCCAAAGTTTATTCAAACAACGGAATTTTTTAAGTTTGATAAATTAAAAGCTACCAGAAAACAAATTAAAGGATCAAATGGTAAAATCAAAAAAGGTGATCCAAACTTATTTCGAATTGTTACAGTAGCTTATAATGGACAAAAACCATGGGTGAAGCCAGTGATTTTAGAGAGTCAAAATTATTTGGAGCATACGAATCCTTATAAAGAGTATTATTTAGATCGATCTTATCGTGCATTGGTTCAATTAGGTTTGTTCTCAGATATAAAGCCAATTTTAACTGAGATACCGGGTTCAAATTTAATTGATGTGCATTATTTTTTAGAGCCGGCAGAAAAACAATCTTTTGGTTTTGATCCAAAATTTACAACTTCATTTGGTTTGTTGGGAGCGTCCGCATCACTAAATTATACAAATAAAAATTTATTCCGAGGAGCAGAGAAAATTACACTTTCTTTTGGCGGTGGTTTTGAATCTCAGCCTAAAATTTTTGACGATGATAATTCTAAAAGAACATTTAATACATTTGAATTTGGACCGAGTATAAAACTTGATTTACCGGGTTTGTTTCCAATGCCTTTAACCTTACTTTCAAAAAGACAAAAACCAAGAACGCTTATTCTTTTGGCATACAATATTGAAAAAAGAAGCATTTTTGATCGTCAGGTTTTCCAATTAAATTACATGTGGAAATTTCTCAGCGGAAAAACACAGGTTTTCCAACTCGGATTTCCATTCATCTCAGGAATTAAATATGTAAATATTTTAAAAAGCGAAAGTTTTAATCAACAACTAGCTGAGATTAATGATCCATTTTTAACAAATAGCTACAGCAGCCAATTTATCTGGCAAGATTTTAAATTTTCGATTGAATACAATAACAAAGACAGGGACTATTTCAATGGAAAAAAAAGGTTTTTAAATGCTTATATTTATTTCAATTCCACTTTTGATGCGGCTGGAAACATGCTTTATATGTTCAGAAAAATTCAGAAAAAAAATGATTTGAATCAGTACACGTTTAGAGATTTAGCGTATTCTCAATTTATTCGTTTAGACAATCAATTTATTGCGTCAAAAAGTTTAAAAAAACAACAATCACTTCATTTAAAATTAAATCTTGGCATTGGAATTCCTTATAAAAATTCAACTACTTCGATGCCTTATGATTTTAGTTTTTTTGCTGGTGGTTCAAATGATAATCGAGGTTGGCGAGCTCGTGCAATTGGCCCTGGCGGATACAAATACCATATTGATTCAAATAGTCTTAGCACTCAAATTTCGGATATTAGAATGGGCGGTTCTTTTGAATATCGATTTTCTATTTCAAGTTCACTTAAAGGTGCATTATTCAGCGATTTTAGTAATATTTGGGCTTATGAGGAGGATTCTCGAATAGGAGGGCAATTTGCTTGGAATACATTTTTAAGTCAATTTTATGTATCTGCGGGTTTTGGACTTAGATATGATCTAGAATTCTTTGTGCTTAGATTCGACATCGGATTCCCGATTTATAATCCCGCATATCAAAACGGTGCAAAGTGGGTTTTCAATGATTTGATAAATAATTTCAGGGAAACTTATTATGAGGAGGGAGTAGCTGTCTATGGATCTTATGAAAATGCCAAAACGAAAATGCCGAAACCCTTTGTCCCTATTTTTAATTTTGGTATTGGTTATCCTTTCTAAAGATATGAAAAAAATCAGTGTGGTTATCGTATTATCTTCTCTCATACTTAGCTCATGTATGAAGGGAGAAAAAGTTGATTTAATTGTCCACAATGCTATTATTTATTCAATGAATCAACAAAATTCTGTTTTTGAAGCAATGGCAATTCAAGATGGTAAAATAGTTGAAATTGGCCCTGAAAGACAAATTTTAAATAAATATAGAGCGGATAATACGATTGACGCGCAAGGGAAAGATTTGTATCCTGGTTTTACAGATGCTCACGGTCATTTACTACTTTATGCTAAACGGAAATTAAATGTAGATTTAGTTGATTCGAAATCCATTGATGAGGTACTTGTTCGTTGCGAGAAATACCAAAATAAAACTGGAAAAAAATTTATTCTTGGC
>SYKJ01000092.1 GCA_005798205.1 Bacteroidota bacterium
ATGGTTGATTTAGTAAATACCTTGAACAATAATTCGAGCTTAATAGAAACAAAACTCGACGTAGATCGCGCACTTTGGATGTTAGCCTTTAACAATGTATTAGTTAACTTGGATTCATACAGCGGTGCTTTTCGCCAAAATTATTATCTATCGTGGGACTTAAATAATCGTTTTGTTCCCACTATTTGGGATCTTAATATGAGTTTCGCTGGATTCCCTGGCGGAACAGGTTCAGGTGCGTATACTCCAACGACACTCGATCCAATGTCAAATAGTACATCTCCTATTCATCCATTGATAGTTAAGCTTATGGCAAATCCAATGTATAAAAGGATGTATTTAGCTCATATTCGTACAATTGTTCAGGAAATTTTTGTTTCTCAGAATTATTTAACTACTGCAAATGCATTAAGAACAACTATTTCGGCCGCGGTTCAAGCGGATCAATACAAGTTTTTTACTTACACACAATTTCAAAATAGTCTTACAACATCTGTAACAACTGGAGGGCCGAACGGTGGATCAACAATACCTGGTATTCAAGCATTGATGTCTGCAAGGGCAACATTTTTTAGTACAAATGCTAATTATTTGCTTGTAGCACCGGCAATTTCTGCATTTGGAGCAAGTGATAACACACCAAATTACAATCAAGCAATTTTTATTACAGCAACTTGTTCAAATGAATCAACAGTTTATTTGGGTTATCGTTTGAATCATCAATTAAAATTTAACCGTGTTCAAATGTTTGATGATGGTAACCACGGAGACGGAGCTGCTGGCGATCACGTCTATGGATATCAAGTTACGCTTAGTGGAACAGCATTTGAATATTATATTTATGCTGAGAACTCAAATGCAGGTTTATTCAGCCCAACAAGAGCGGAACATGAATACCATTCACTTCAAATTACCTTTCCATTTTGTAATAATGGCAATGTTGTAATTAATGAAATTCTTGCAATGAATTCAGATTTTTACCATGATTCAAATGGGGAAAGCGACGATTGGATTGAATTGTATAATACAACATCTTCAGCAATTAACTTGTCGGGAATGTACCTCTCAGATGATGCCACAGATATTACTATGTGGCCATTTCCCGTAGGAACAATTATTCCAGCAAATTCTTATTTAATTGTGTGGTGTGATGATGACATAGAACAATTTGGTTTGCATACTAATTTTAAATTGAACTCTTTAAATGGTGTTGTTATTTTTGGAAATGGCGCTTTTGCTTTTAGTCAGGTTCCTTATGGATTTCAAAACTCTAATATATCTTATGCAAGATGTCCAGACGGTGGCGCTACTTTCAGTTTTGTTTATCCTACGCCTAATAGTTCCAACAATTGCTCTGCTGGATTGTACGATTCTGAAGATTCATTTGAATTATTAATGTATCCAAATCCTTTTGATGAAACACTTACAGTTGAAATTCCTGACCAAAAGTCTTATTCAATCAGCATTTACGATTTGCAAGGAAGAATCATTTTGGACAATACCATTTTTTCAAATCTAAATACCCTTTCAACTTCAAACTGGAAATCTGGAGTTTATCAAGTGAAAATAACAAATCTTGAGGGTAAGTCAATCAATCGGACTTTCATAAAAATTTAGGACTCATTTAGATCTCAGATTTCTTTGTTGTTATTTAAGTGTTGCAGTATTTTTATTTCTTCTTCACTTAATTCCAAAGATCTTCTTTCCATCATGTTACGGGCAGATTCTAGCGCTTTTTGAAAATCAAAAGCGATAAATCCTTTTGGCGTTCCCCAGGAAAAGGAGGAAATTTTCTTCGGAGGAAAATCAGAGCAAAAAACATTCACTGATACGCCAACTACTGTTCCAGTATTAAAAGTAGTATTTATTGCACATTTTGAGTGATCACCCATAAAAAGCCCTATAAATTGCTGTTTTGTTTTTGTGTCGCAATTTTTTTCATACGAAAAACTTGATATTTCTCCGTAGTTGTTCTTTAAATTAGAGGAGTTTGTTCCGGCACCTAAATTACACCATTCTCCAATTACAGAATTCCCAAGGAAACCATCATGACCTTTATTTGAGAAAGATTGAAAAATTACATTGCTAATTTCACCTCCTATTTTACAAGATGGACCGATTGTAGTTGCCCCATAAACCTTTGTTCCAAGTTTTAAAGTACTTTTTTCGCAGAGTGCAAAAGGACCACGGATGAGTGAGCCCTCCATTATTTCTGCACTATGACCTATGTAAATCGGACCATCAGTTGTATTAAGAATAGCTCCTTCAATTAGTGCGCCTTCCTCCACGAAAATCAACTTAGAATCTCCAATTAAAGTATTTGTTTTCGAAATTTTGTGCGATTTTCTCCCACTTGTTATTAAATTGAAATCTTGTTTTAAAACAAGTCCGTTGTGAAGAAATAAATCCCATCTTTCGGATATTATTACAGGACTTTCACCTTTGAACTGAAGTTTGGTTTTTCCATTACCACGCTTTGCAATCCACTGTTTTGAAAAAAATAAAGTTGCATTGTCTTCTAAATTAAAAACTGCAGCTGCAACATCTTCATTTGGAATAATAGCAGCATTTACTTGAATTGCATCTTTTATTTCTGAAAATTTTCCCTGCAAGTATTTTTCGCTAATAAAACCTATTTCAGCCTCAGGAATATACATTTGCCATCGCTCATTGTTACATAAAATTCCCATTCGAAGATTTCCTACAGGTCGAGTGAAAGTTAAAGGAGCAAATCGAAGGTGTAATTTATTATCGTCAAGATTTATTTTCATACTTAATGCGAAATTTTAGGTGCAAAAAATGAACTCAAATACAAAAGTAAGAAAGTTAATGCACCATTTACGATCAACATCTCAAAACCAAATTTGTAGCCATAAAGGAAATCTACAGAATATTTATCGATATAAAAGCATGCAATTGGGATTAGAATGCAAATAAAAGGCACTAAAAAAGATACAGGATTTCTTTTAGTAAGTATTCCAAATGCAAATAGACCAAGTAAGGGTCCATAGGTATAGCTTGCAATTTTTAATATTAGTGATATTAAGTCAGTTCCGGGATTTTTTGTATCGTACATTTTAGTGAGAAGAATGATAATTAAAAATAAAAGTGAAAAACCAATATGCACGTATAATTTTAATTTCTGTCGTTCCTTTTCTTCTCTTTTATTGAAATTCAGGAAATCAATACAGAAGCCCGTCGTTAATGCAGCCAAAGCGCTATCTGCTGAAGCATAGGAAGAGGCAGTTATTCCCAATAAGAAAAATATGCCCGCAATTTTTCCGAAATTATTAAGTGCTAAGGTAGGAAAAACACGATCTGTGATAACTTTTCCATCAGCCATTGGTAAATCAACACCATTTGAATTTGAATAAACGTACAAAGCTCCACCAAGAAGTAAAAAAAGAAAATTTGTGATTACTAAAATAGCAGTAAACGAATACATATTTTTTTTTGCATCACCAATTGATTTGCAAGTAAGGTTTTTCTGCATCAAATCTTGATCCAATCCTGTCATTGCTATTGCTAAAAACATTCCACCAAAAAAGTGCTTTGGAAAATAGTTTTTTGCTAATGGGTCATCAAAGAAAAAAATCTGCGACATACTTCCGCCACTTGTTGTTTTTGAAGCACTAATCTTTTCAAAGAGTCCAAAGAAGTCAACATTCAAAGCTTGTGAGATAATAATGGTACATATTATCACAGAGCTAATTAAAAAAACAGTTTGAAAAGTATCCGTATAGACAATAGTCTTTATACCACCTTTGAAAGTGTATACCCAAATTAAAGCAATTGTAATGACAGCCGTTAGCCAATAAGGCACACCTAGATCCTCAAATAAGAACAACTGTAAAACAATTGTTGCCAGATACAAGCGAATTGCTGATCCCAAAGTACGAGATAAAATAAAAAAACTCGCACCTGTTTTATAGCTTATGAATCCTAATCGTTTTTCTAAAAATTCATAAATCGAGGTGACATTTAATTTATAATAAAGTGGCATTAAAATTTGAGCTATGACGATGTATCCGAGAACATAGCCCAAAACAACTTGAAAGTAAGCCATGCCGTCGTTCATTACTTGCCCTGGAACAGAAATAAAAGTTACACCAGAAAGAGATGCTCCAATCATACCAAAAGCAACAAGGTACCAAGGGCTTTGCCTATTTCCAGTAAAAAATGTTTCACTGGTAGCGTTTTTTGATGTGAAGTGGGCGATTAGTATTAGAGCAATGAAATAGCCAAGTAAAACAGAGAAAATTAATACAGTTGACATATTTAAATTTGTTGTAAAAATAAAGAAAGGAATTCATCTATTTATAAAGTTTTTAGTTTTCTTAAACATCTAACTTTATCTTTGTATTTAAATTTTAAATATGGACTCAGTTATTTTTCTTTTAATTTCATTGCTTAGCTCAATTTCAATTATCCTCATCGCCTTTTTATTTTTAAAAAAGCAAACTCAAAAAGAACAGGTTTTTTTAGAGCTTGAATTAAAAAAGCAAAGACAAGAATTCTTTTTACCAAATAGGTTAGAGGCATATGAGCGCGCAATCTTGCTGATGGAAAGGTTGCATCCAAATTCTTTGGTCTTGCGCTTAAATAATCCCAATTTTTCAGCAAATGTAATGCATGCTGAGTTTTTAAAAACCGTGCGAGAGGAGTTTGATCACAATGTAGCTCAACAACTTTTTATTTCCCCTGTTGCCCGGAAATTACTAAGAGATTCTAAGGATGAGTTACTGAAATTAATAAACCTTGCTGCGAGTCAACTTAATGAAGATGATACTGCTCTTGAGTTGTCATCTAAAATCTTTGAACTTGTTGCACAATTAGAACTTTTGCCATCC
>SYKJ01000093.1 GCA_005798205.1 Bacteroidota bacterium
AGAATGGAATTACAAGCGCATTGAGCAAACAATTGAAGGGGAGCCAAACAAACTGCAAAAAGGCGGAATGGCTTATTATAAAAAAGTTATGCCCTTGTTATACATGAACGATATTTTTGGATTTATGTCGTTTATTCGTCGCACCATTAGTTTTACAATGGGCTTAAGAAAGCCGTTTTTTAGAACTGGGGGTTCAGCAAACCAACGAATAATGACACACAAATCATGTGCTTTGGCTGCGCAAACTTTCATGCTTTCAATCGCTGCCGAAGGATTTCATTCCTGTCCAATGGAAGGCTTTGATGAGAAACGCGTAAAAAAAGCCCTAAAACTACCACGAGGAGCAGAAATCAACATGATTATCTCTGTAGGTTTGGGAACAGAAGAAGGCATTTGGGGTCCAAGATTTCGATTGGAAAATGAGGAAGTTATTTTTATAAAATAAACTTCTTTTCTCAGTAGATAGAAAATTAATATGACTTAACTCCTTTGTAATTTTAGAGTATTTCTAAAAACAATAAAAAGCTGTTTCCTAAAAGATCTAATTCAAATTTTGAGCTTTAATCTCAGCAAGCCCTTTTTTAGTCAAAAAACACCTTTTTTTGATTATTTCCTTGAAATTTATAAATCTGAGTTTTGAAGATAATTACAGGTAAATCATTTTTTAATCGTAATATTGCAATATGATAAAACTAAAACCATGGGGATAACGAAAACATCCTACTTTTCACTCGAACAAAATGAATTTGCTGTAAAGCTGAAAGCTATGGCTCATCCAGCGCGTATTGCAATACTTGAGTTTCTACTAAAATCAAATGATTGTATTTGTGGAGATATCGTAAATGAGCTCCCACTTTCGCAAGCTAGCATATCACAGCATTTGCGCGAACTCAAAGATGCTGGCTTGATTAAAGGAACAATTGAAGGAAAATCAATTTGCTACTGTATTGACCAAATGGCATTTACGGCTTTAACAAAAAAAATTACTGCAATTGAGCAAAAGTTACTCAAAAAAAATAAAAAATGTTGTTAATATAAATTATTTAGAACTGCTATGAATATCACAGAAATAAAACAAATTTTAAGCAAACTTGATATTGTCGTTTTTCAATTGCCAAATCAATCTTTTGTGCCCAAACATTTCCATGTGACGGAAGTTGGTTTAATCAACAAAAAAATCATTGATTGTGGCGGAACACTTCGTGAAGAGCAAGTAGTTAACTTTCAATTATGGGAAGCAAATGATTTTGATCACCGCTTAGCTCCTTCTAAATTAATGGAAATTATAGCACTTTCAGAATCTGTTTTAGACATTGATTCAAAGTTAGAAATTGAAGTAGAATACCAAAGCGAGACAATTTGTAAGTATAATTTGAATTTCAATAGTGAACACTTTGTGCTTGTTTCAACACAAACTGCTTGCTTAGCTCCTGATTCTTGTGAAGTTCCAATAGAAAAAATGAAAATCAATTTATCACAACTTACAACTCAAAATCCATGTAAACCTGGCAGTGGGTGTTGCTAAGATAAAACAATGAGAAAATACATAGCTGAAATAATTGGAACTTTTGCAATGATGTTTTGCGGAACAGGTGCAATTATCATAGATCAACAAACAAATGGTGCTATTTCTCACCTTGGAATTTCAATAACTTTTGGTTTGATTGTGATGATTGTAATTTATGCTTTGGGAAATATATCTGGAGCTCATCTAAATCCTGCTGTTTCTATTGCTTTTACATTAGCAGGGAAATTAGAAGTAAAAAAACTTACACCCTATATTCTTAGTCAAATGATTGGCGCCTTTCTTGCAAGTTTACTTCTTTGTTATTTATTTCCACAAAATAAATTTTTAGGGGCAACTCTCCCCTCAGGAACTATCTTACAATCATTTATTTTAGAATTTATCATCACATTTATATTGATGCTTGTAATTATAAGTGTTGCAACTGGAGGAAAAGAAAAAGGAATATTTGCTGGACTTGTTATAGGACTTACAGTTTTATTAATGGCTTTATTTGCAGGTCCAATTTGTGGGGCAAGTATGAATCCTGCACGATCCATCGCTCCGGCAGTTGTAAGTGGTCACACAGAACATTTATGGATATACATAGTGGCGCCAATTTTAGGTGCCGCATCGGCAATTCCAACTTGGAAATTTTTAATCTACAAAGAACATAAAATAGAGCATGAGTAAAATAGCATTATTTAGCGATATTCATTCGAATCTACCTGCACTTGAGGCATTTTTTAAGGATCTTGAAAAATCAAAACCAGATACAATTTATTGCCTAGGAGATTTGGTAGGTTATAACGTTTGGCCCAATGAGGTTATTAATGAAATCAGAAAAAGAGGAATTCCAACAATAGCAGGTAATTATGATTTTGGCGTTGGAAGAACCTCAGACGATTGTGGTTGCGCATATAAAACAGAAGAGGAAAAAGAAATGGGTTTTCAGTCTATTGCTTTGACCAATCAATTAGTGAACTCCGAAGAACGACACTATTTGCGATCACTTCCAGCTCATATTCAAGTGGAATACCAGCTAAATAGTGATTCTTTTTTTTTATTGATGGTTCATGGAAGCCCAAGAAAAATAAACGAATACCTTTTTGAAGATCGGGATGAAAAGAGCATGTTCCGCATTCTTGAAACATCAAATGCTGATATTCTATTTTTTGGTCACACGCACAAACCATACCATCGTATTTTTGAATACGAAAAAGACGGTCAAAAGGCATATCGTCATGCCATAAACATTGGCTCCATTGGAAAACCAAAAGACGGAGATCCCCGAGGATGCTATGCACTAATAACAATTGATGAAAACAGCAGTAAAAACGATAGAAATAGCATTAAAGTCGAATTTATTCGTTTTACTTACGATCTAGATAAGGCCACTAAAGCAATTGAGGAAAGTATTCTTCCAAATACATATGCTGAAATGCTAAGAAAAGCATATTAAATAACTAGATTTTTTTTTATTTATCGTAACTAAAAATTACATTTTCACTGAAAGAACCTCCGCCATTTTTGAGCCGATATGCGCTGGAGAATCTACAACGTGAACTCCACATTCTCTTAAAATTCGTTTTTTTGCAGCGGCAGTATCATCTTTTCCTCCAACAATAGCTCCGGCATGTCCCATTGTTCTTCCTGTTGGAGCAGTTTCACCTGCGATAAAACCGACAACTGGTTTGGTTGCATTTTCCTTTATCCACCTTGCTGCAAGTGGCTCTAAGTTACCACCAATTTCGCCAATCATTACAATTCCGTCGGTTTCTGGGTCATTCATTAACAAGGCAACTGCCTCCTGAGTTGTAGTTCCAATAATGGGATCTCCACCAATTCCAATAGCTGTTGAAATTCCTAATCCTGCTTTTGCTACTTGATCAGCAGCTTCATAGGTAAGTGTTCCTGATTTTGAAACAATTCCTATTTTTCCTTTTTTAAAAACAAAACCAGGCATAATTCCTATTTTAGTTTCTCCAGCAGTTATAATTCCAGGACAATTTGGACCAATTAAACGGCAATCATAACCCTTAATGTATTCTTTGGTTTTTATCATGTCCTTAACCGGAATGCCTTCTGTAATGCAAACAACCAATTTAATTCCTGAAGATGCTGCTTCCATGATTGCATCTGCAGCAAAGGCTGGCGGCACAAAAATAATAGAAACATCTGCCTGAGTCATGTTAACGGCATCTACCATTGTGTTAAAAACAGGTTTATCTAAGTGCGTGGTTCCACCTTTACCAGGAGTGACACCACCAACGATATTTGTTCCATATTCGAGCATCTGTCCAGCATGAAAAGTTCCCTCGCTACCTGTGAAACCTTGAACAAGAACTTTGGAATTTTTATTAACTAAAACGCTCATGATTTATTTAAATTTTATGTGAGTTCAAAAGTAAGAAATACCTTTTGAATTGCAATTTTAATTTCACTTTAGATCGCATACTTTCATTTCATATCTCAGAATAGAGTTTTGAGGAATATCCTCTAAAACATAATTCCCATATGCAATTGAAGGAGGAAGAATTAGTTGTAATTCAGTTTCTTTTTGACAAAAAAGCAATGCTTCTTTCCAACCAGCAATTAAATCGCGAACAGCAAATGTGATTGGCTCTTTTTGAATTTCAAAACGTTGGCCATTTAATAAAAACCCCGAATAGGTAATTGATACACTGTCGGTATATTGTATGAATTTCCCGACTCCATGTTTTGTGATTGAATAGCGTAAACCTGAGTCAGTTTTTTTGAATTTTAATTTACTTTTACCAGTGTAGCTGTCAATTCTAGAATCAAAATCCTTCAGTTCTTTATCAGAATACGTTGAACAACCAAAAATTAAAAAAATAAATAAAAGATTTGTTAGTTTACTCATAACTTCACCGCTTTAAGTTCATAGCCTTCACTAATTAAAAGTTCGATTAAACCCTCTGGGCCAGGCAGATGCGCAGCTCCAACGGCAATAAAGACTTTTTGGGTTTTTATCATTTCTTTTATGAAAGGAATCCAACGGATATTTCTTTCTTCAAGAAAAACCCTTGAATTAGGAAGCGAGTTATCTTTCGAAATAAAAGAATGCAAAGAATCAAGATTTTGACTTAAATAAAGAACTTGGAGTTCCTTGAATTCTTCCTTTGCTTTTTCTTGATTTCTCAATGCATCCATAAGCATTGTTTTTTGGTCAAATGTGCTTAAATTATCGAAAAGTTTGATTTGTTGATCTATTGTTTCAAGTCCTAAAATTCGAAGGTTCTTTTTTTTTGCGAGCACTTCAAGTTCTAATTCTTGCGCCTTTGGATTTTCTGGAAGTGAATTTTGAAGTATAAACTGGAGTACTAAAAAAGGTTTTGCTTTTTCGAAATTTTCATCAAATTGCTGGGCATTCATTAATAACTTATCCCTGGCCCAAAGGTGAATACTATCGCGTTCTTTTTCAGAAAAAAAATCATTAAAACTCCCTTTTTCCAAAGTTAGTTGGCTTGGAGAGAGGTTTGCAGAAGATACTGCATCTATTTCCATACATAAAGCAGTAGAGCTCCTAAGATAAGATTGAATTTTTTTAGGAAGAAAAAAAGATTCTTCATCCATGATGTGCATTGTTCCAAAAAGATAAGATTTTTGATTTGAATTTGGACTGGTAATTTCCCACAACAGACTATTTTTTTTTACTTGGGAAGAAACGGACTGTGGCAGTAAAAAAAGAAAAAGGGCAATCCAAATTTTCATATTAGTCAATACTCAATTGTGCTAAAAAATGGTGATCCTGTTCTGAAATACGTTTGCATGAAAATCCAACTTTGTTGGCAATAATATGTAAGCTATCATAATCTACATAAAGCCAGTCAAACCATGGTCCAGATGTTTTTTTATAGTGCATTTGAAAACGAAAATTCCCATAATATTCTGAGTTGAGGTTCATCCAAAGAGCCCCATCATCGTCTTCATACAAGTAGCGAATATCTGATGAATCGCACAACAGTTGACCGCCGGGCTTTAAAAGTGATTTAGCATGCAAGAGAGTTGCTTTGAGTTGTCCTAATGTTCCTGCAATTCCAATGCCATTCATAAGCATCAAAATAGTGTCGAACTTTCTGTCGGGTTTAAAATTTTCAAACGAAATATTTTCAGCTGGTATGTTTATATTTTTAAGGTGTTTTGTAGCTCCTAGAGAGGATTCTATTGCGAAAACGTTCAACCCCTTTTTCTGTAAAGCTAAACAATGAACACCAGCTCCAGCCCCGACATCTAAGATTTCGCCACGGCAAAGTTCAAGAGCTTGTAATTCTAATTTAGGCATCTCTTTAAGTGAGCGAAAAAGAACTTCTAGCGGAATTACATCATTTTCGCACAATTCAGATGATACAATGATATCGTTTGGTTTTCGGTTTTCTGCATAGTCAAGAATTGCTTCACCGATTGGATCTGACACTGTCATAAATTTAAGATTTGTACTCGCTTAAATCGTCATCAGAATAATCGTCACCAAACTCATTAAAGCCAAATTCGTCCTCATCTTCATCCTCGTCAAATTCACCGTCAACCAAAGG
>SYKJ01000094.1 GCA_005798205.1 Bacteroidota bacterium
GCCACAAACCAAAATGTTGTATCTAATTGTGCACTAAGATTATTAACAAAAAATAAAAAAAATAAAAAGAAGATGCTTATCTTCATTACTAACTACATTTTTTTTTTAAAACTTCTTAATTAATTATAAAATTAGTGATAAAAATTTAAATTATCAGCTAGTAAAATGTAAAGCATCGAATTGTAATAAAGAAATGATGATTTAATGAGATAATTGAAATAAAAAAAACCAAAATATTGTTAGTATTTACTAATTTCACGGCAAGAATACGATTGAGGCATGAAAATTTCAAACAACTGGCTTAAAAACTATATTTCTACGGATAAAACACCCGAAGAAGTTGGACGTATTTTAACAGATACTGGACTTGAAGTTGAAAGTATTGAGAAAATAGAAGCCGTAAAAGGCGGATTAGAAGGAGTAATAATTGGGCATGTTATTTCATGTGATCAACATCCAGATGCCGATAAACTTAAATTAACAATCGTAGATATTGGCAGTGAGAAATTGCAAATAGTTTGCGGTGCTTCAAATGTCGGAAAAGGACAAAAAGTCGTTGTCGCAACTGTTGGCTGCACACTCTATCCTAATCCAAATGAACCTTTTAAAATTAAAGCAGCAAAAATTAGAGGGGTCGATTCCTTTGGAATGATTTGTGCGGAAGATGAACTTGGTCTTGGAAATTCACACTCCGGAATTATGGTTTTACCAAATGACGTAGCAATCGGCACAAAAGCTGCAAAATATTTTGATCTTGAAGATGATTATATTTTTGAAATTGGTCTAACACCTAATCGAGCAGATGCAATGGGACACATCGGCGTCGCAAGAGATTTATTGGCCTACATAAATTTTCACGAGCAGAAAGAACTTAAAATTCAATGGCCTGAAGTTAAAACTTTGAAATCTATTGAAGAAAAACAAAAAATAACAATTGAAATTGAAGAAAAAACACTTTGTAGTTCTTACTGCGGGATTTCTATTTCAAAAATTAATATTGCTCCTTCACCAGAATGGTTGCAGAAAAAATTACGCGCTGTTGGCTTAAATCCGATAAATAATGTTGTAGATGCAACAAATTTTGTTATGCGCGAATTGGGATGCCCTATTCATGCATTCGATACTGCTTATTTAAAAGGAAAAATAAGTGTCAAAAAATCTACAAAAGGAAAAAATTTTAAAACGCTTGACGGAATTGAACGAAAATTATCTGGTGAAGAATTAATGATTACAAATGGTACTGAAAACCTTTGTATTGCTGGAGTTTTAGGAGGTGCATATTCTAGTGTCAGTTCTGAAACCAAAGCTATTTTTCTCGAATCTGCAGTTTTTGATGCTATTTCTATTCGTAAAACTGCCCGAGCTCATGCCTTAAATACCGATGCGAGTTTCCGCTTTGAAAGAGGTGTTGATTCAGAATTATCACTTTATGCCTTACAAAGAACTGCAAGTATTATTTTAGAAATTGCAGGAGGAGAAATTGCGATGAATGAATTTAGTTGGAATTCAGGGGATTTAAATCCAAAAAAAATCAAAATCGATTTAGATAGAATAAATCAATTAATAGGATTCCAAATACCTAAGAAAAGTCAACTGGCTATTTTAAAGGACTTAGATTTTACAATTCTACATGAAAAGGGAAACACAATTGAAATCCTTCTCCCGCAATACCGCATAGATGTTACTCGTGAAGCTGATGTAGCAGAGGAAATTTTGAGGATTTTTGGTTTCAATCAAATTCCAATTCCAGAAAAATGGAACTTAACACTCAATAATCAAACACCTAATAGTTCCGATAAAATTCAAAGTGTGATTTCTGAAAATTTAGTCTCAAAAGGATTTAGTGAAGTCATGAATAATTCTTTGACAAAAAGCGCTTACATAGAAAAATTTGGTCGAGAAAGGTTTCAGACAGCACAAAATGTTGAAATGCTAAATCCCCTGAGTCAAGAGTTGAATGTTATGCGGCAATCTCTTCTTTTTGGAGTTCTTGAAAATATTCAACGAAATCAAAATCGACAAAATGCAGATTTAAAGCTATTTGAATTTGGAAAAATCTACTCAAAAAACAACAGTAAATACTACGAAAAACAACAATTAATTCTATGTATTACTGGAAATAAAAATACTGAGAATTGGAATAATGACAAAAAACTTGTTTCCTATTTCACACTGAAAGGAATTGTAAATTCCGTTTTTGAACGACTTGGACTTTCGACTCATTTACAAGAAAAAGACATCGAAAATGATTTTTTTAGTCAGTGTCAAAGTTTCGAATTATTTAAAAAATCAATTTGTGAATTAGGATTCGTAGATCGATCAATTTTAGATTTCTTAGATATAAAAAATCCAGTTTTTTGCGCAATTTTTGACTGGGATTTAATACTTCAAAATTTACAAACTGTAAAAATTCAATTCAAAGAACTTCCGAAAACATTCTCTGTTAGAAGAGATTTCTCATTGCTAATCGATAAAAAAATTCAATTTAAGGAATTGGAAACAATAGCTAAACAGTCGGATAAAAAAATACTGAAATCAATTGGTTTATTTGATGTGTACGAAGGAGAAAAAATTGAGAAGGGTAAAAAATCGTATGCCCTCTCATTTGTGTTTCAAGACGATGAAAAAACCCTTACAGACGAGGAAATTGACCAAGCTATGTCAAAAATTAAAGGAAATTTAGAAAAAGAAATTGGGGCAACATTAAGAAACTAAAATTCTATTGAAATTAATACCCTAGAATTCTTAAATAATCCTCTGCTGTCTGTTCAGCACTGAATATTTCAGTTTGAATTTTACCAGACTCATCTCTTTTTATCAAAATATGCTTTGGCTCTGGAATCAAACAATGTTTAAGTCCACCAAACCCACCAAGTGTTTCTTGATATGCTCCAGTATTAAAAAAACCGATGTATAATTGTTGTTGTTTATTAAATTTCGGGAGGTAAATAGCATTGGAATGTTGTTCTGAATTGTAATAATCATCACTATCACAGGTTAATCCGCCAAGTAAAACACGCTCGTAATCCTCATTCCAACGATTAATTGGCAACATAATAAATCGCTGATTGATGGCCCAAGTATCTGGTAAGTTTGTCATAAATGAACTATCAATCATATTCCATTTTTCACGGTCATTTTGTTGCTTTTGGTGCAAAATACTAAAAAGTGCACCCCCACTTTCTCCAACCGTAAAAGAGCCAAATTCAGTAAAAATATCAGGTTCAGGAATATCATTATCCGTGCAAACACGTTTTACCTGAGTAAGAATTTCACGTACCATGTATGCATAATCAAAATCAAAAGCTAAGGATTTTTTAATTGGGAAACCACCTCCGATATTTAATGAGTTTAGTTCCGGACACATTTTTTTGAGATCGCTGTAAATACGAAGGCATTTTGTAAGTTCATTCCAATAATATGCAGTATCGTTGATTCCAGTATTGATGAAAAAATGGAGCATTTTTACTCGTACACGAGGATTTTCCTTCAGAATTTTCTGATAAAATGGAACAATTTCTCTATAGCGAATTCCTAAACGAGAGGTATAAAATTCGAATTTTGGTTCTTCCTCTGCGGCAATTCTAATTCCAATATTTAACTCTTTTGTTGTAGAATTAATTAGTCTCTTGAGTTCATCTGCATTATCAACAACAGGAATTATTTTTAGATTGTCTTCTTCTATAAGCTGAACAATATTTTGAAGATAGGCCTCTGGCTTGTATCCGTTACAAATTACATACCTACCCTTTTCTAATTTCCCAGTTTTGTATAATTTTTTAACTATGTCAATATCAAAAGCTGATGAAGTTTCAATGTGTACATCATTTTTTAAAACTTCGTCCAAAACAAAGGAAAAATGACTACTTTTTGTACAATAGGAATAATAGTAATTTCCTGAATATCCTAAGTTATTGATGGCTTCACGAAACCAGCCTTTTGCGCGCTGTATGTTATTTGATATCTGCGGTAAATAATTAAATTTTAAGGGTGTTCCATATTCATTAATTAAACGCATCAAATCAATTCCATGAAAGAAAAGACGATCTTCTCTTAAATTAAATTCATTTTGTGGAAAATCAAATGTTTGGTCGATTAAATCGAAGTACTTTGTTCGCATTTAGGTTTATAATAAATCTTTATTGTTAGTGAGTGCACTGATTAGTTTTTCTATTGGTCTAGCTACAACTGCTTTTCCATCCCATAGTACGATAGGTCGTTCAATTAGTTTCGGATATTTTAGCATTAAGGAAAGAATTTCATCTTCGCTTAAACTCATACCTTTAACATATTGTTTGTATTCCACTTCACTTTTACGAATCAAATCACTTGGTTTGTAGTTCAATTCACGTAAAATTACAGTCAAATCGTTTTTTGACAAAGGATTTTTCATATAATCACAAATCTCAAAATTTATATTATTTGCCACGAAATATTTTAAAACCTCACGACTTTTAGTACACTTTGGATTGTGGTATAACTTCACTATTTAAATATTGGGGAACAAAAGTAAGTAGAAAAGAAGATAAGTTAAAAAATTCAAAACAAAATAATCCTATTTTTACTTAAAAAAACTATTAATGCCTTATCACCTAAAGTCCTTTTCTGCTTATCAAGATTCTTGCGAAAATGCACAAAGAAAACCAGAGAAGTTTTGGGGAGAAGTTGCACAAAATTTCCATTGGTATAGTCCCTGGAAAAAAGTATTGGAATGCAACATTGAAAATGCTGAATTTGCCTGGTTTCAAGAAGGAAAAACCAATATTTCCTATAATTGCTTAGATCGTCATTTAGCAAAAAAAGGATCTCAAACTGCACTAATTTTTGAACCCAATAATCCAACAGAAGAAACACAGCATATTTCATACACTGAGTTGCATGCACACGTTTCACAAATGGCAAATGTTCTAAAAGAAAATGGCGTTAAAAAAGGCGATCGTGTTTGTA
>SYKJ01000095.1 GCA_005798205.1 Bacteroidota bacterium
AATTTAGGATATGCTTACTTAGAAAAAGAAAAGATAAAAGACGCTATTAATTCCTTCAGAATTTACTTACAATCAAACCCCCAAAATAAAGAAAAAAAAATAGATGCTTATTTTAGAATTGCAGATTGTTACTATTCAAATAAAGACGAAAATTTCCTAGCTATTCAGTATTACACAGAAGCACTTAATATGAATAGTGCTTTTAATGATAAAGCACTATTCTATTTAGCAAAGACTTATGGTTACAACGGTCAATTAGAAGAAAAAATAACTGCTTTAAAAGATTTACTCAAAAATTATAATACATCAAAATATATAGTTAATAGTACTTATGAGCTAGCAAGAGCCTATGTCTCTACAGCCGATTATGATAATGCTCTGATAATTTATAAATCTTATGTAATTAACTTCCCAAAAGCGATTAATTTAGTTGAAGCTCGACTTGGGATAGCTGATCTATATTATAAAAAGGGGGATTACAACCAAGCAGAAGTAGAATATATTAAAATATTAAACGAATTTGAAAAAGTAAGAGATATCTGTGAAAAAACTGTTAAGGGTTTAGTTGACGTATATTCAGCACAAAAATCTCCGGAAAAAGCTGCAGATTTAGCAGATCGGTACCCTTGTGCAAATATTTCTAAAGACGAAAAAGAAAACCTTTTCTACAATCCTGCACTTCAAAGTTATATTGATAGTTCCTACTCAGAGGCCATCCCAAAATTTGAGTTATATCTCACAAAATTTCCAAGTGGGCGCTTTGTAAATGAGACTTATTACTTTTTAGGAAATAGTTTCTATAAAATGAAAGATACAGTAAATGCAGTAAAATATTTTGAACAGTTTTTGGAAACTCCAAGTAATGTCTATTCTGAGATAGCAGCATCACGAACAGCAGGATATTATTATTCCAAACAAGATTACATCTCGGCTTTTAAATATTATGAAAAATTAGAAAAATTAGCTTCTAGACCAAGCGGTATATTTAGTGCAAGAATGGGATTAATGCAATGTGCTTTTTTGATGGAAGACTTTATAAAAGCGAGTATCTATGCAAAAATGGTTTTGGAATCAAATGGAATATCTAATCAACAAAAAATTGAAGGGGAATATGCAAAAGGTATTTCAAACTACAATTTAGGAAATTTCGAGGAAGCAATAACTTCTCTTGAATGGCTTGTTAAAAATACCACTACTTCAATTGGTTCTGAGGCAAAATTTACATTAGCTGAAATTTATTTCAAACAAGAGAAATATAGTCAATCAGATATTGAAATAAAATCATTGCTAAAAATGAAGCCTGCTTACAATTACTGGGTGGCTAAAGGACTTATATTACAAACACGAATATTTATTATTAATACTGACTTATTTCAAGCTGAACAAACCTTAAAGTCTGTTTTAGATTTTTATCCTGACAAAGAAGACGGAGTAATTTCAATCGCTAATGATTTATGGGCAGAATTAATGGAATTAAAAAATCCAATAATAATAGAGGAGGAAGAAGAAATTAAAAAAATTGAAATAAACGAGGAATAAAAATGAGAAAGGAAATTTTATTTTATTGTTTTATTTTGTTCGCTGGCCTTAGTTTTGCCCAACCTCCAGATGTTATTGTAGAAGGAAAAGGAAAACGAGAGATTGAGCCCTCTTTTCGTATTTTAGAGGCCCCTAGAATTATAGATACTGTTAAGGCTGTCGCTGTACCTTTATATCCCCTTTTAGTTTTTCAACAACCTACCAAAATCATTTTAGACACGATAAATATTGCAACTGTTGAGACTACTGAAAAAATTAAACAAATTTATCCTTTCTACTCAAAAGTTGGTTTAGGATCAAAATTAATGCCTTTGGGAGAATTATATTTTAATTCTACACGCTCTCGAACATATCAATACGGCGCACACATAAAACATTTGAGCTCTTTTGGATCAATTAAAAGAGGTGATACACAATTTCCAATTGGGCAGTTTGATAATACAGATATCGCACTTTTTGGAAAAATAAATCAACAATTTTATACAATAGGCGCTAAGATTCATTACCTAAACAACGGATTTCACTATTATGGTCTTCCTAATTCCGTAATTACTGATTCAAAAACAATTGCACAGCGGTATCAAAATAGTGGGGCCGACTTAGAATTTATTGGTAATAGAGGTGACACGTCCATTTTGAATTATAAAATTACGAGTGGATTTAATTTCCTGACAACAAAAAAACCACTTGTTGACACATTAGTCGATTGGAGAGCTAGAGAACAGCAATTTTATATAAATACACGGGGTTGGTATAAATATAAAAGTGAAACCTTTTACGCTAATTTAGGAGTGCGCTACAATTCATATCTGTATGGTATTGCTGATACATCAATCATGCCAAGCGATTCTGGTTTAGTTTCAAAAAATACAATCATTGATTTTAATCCCGGTATTTTGACACAGCTTTATAAAAATCGCTTTAAAGTTGAAGTAGGACTTTTATTGAGTATAGATATTCATGAAAAAACAAAAATGTATGCTTACCCACAAGTAGAAATAAAGTATTCTCTATTTAATGATATTTTTATTCCATTTGCCGGTATTCGAGGAGGCTTAAAGCAAAATTCATTTCGCTCATTTACCTCTGATAATCTCTATTTAATCTCAAATATATCCATTCAAAATGAGCACAATCCATATGATATTTATGGAGGATTTAAAGGTACTTTGAGTAATAAATTGAGCTTTAATATCAACTTAAGTTCTGCAAGAATTTTAAATAAGGCTTTTTTTGTTTCTGATATCTTGTTTTCTCAATCAAATAAGTTCAATGTTGTTTACGATACACTTAATTTAACAAAAATTGAGGGCTCAGCTTCATATCAACAAAATGAAAAATTTAAAATTGATGCCCTTGCTCGCCTCTTTTCATATCAGACAAAAAATGAGGCATTTGCATGGAATTTACCGCGATTTGAGTTACTTGTTCGTGGATCTTACAATCTTTACGATAAGTTTCTCGTTAATTTAAGTGCAAAAGTAGAAACAGGAAGAAAAGCAAAAGTTTATTCGCCTGGCGAAGATGTTGAAGAAAAAAATGGTCAATATGCGAAACCGCTTGGAGCCATTGTAGACATAAATTTAGGATTTGAGTACCGTTATAATACGCGAGTAAGTGCATTTTTACAAATCAATAATTTAGCTTCACAACAATATTATCGTTGGTACAATTATCCTGTTCAGCCAATCCAGATAATGGCAGGTGTTACAGCACGATTCTGATAAAATTCTAGTTATTTATTGAAGAATAAATTCTTGGCAAAGGTTGAAATTTGCTTCCTAAACAAAAATAAAAGAAGTAAATATGGAATTATCATCAAATAAAGTATCCCAAAGTTTATATTTGACCCAAACGAACTCTCATCTAATTGGCTGCCCTGCTCGGCTAATAACTTACATTGTGAACAACCCTGAGAAAATAAGCGCGAGGAACTTAAAACAAACAATAAGATAAGAAGATATATTTTTTGATTCATAAAATGAAAATTCACTTTACAAAATTACTGAACATTTAAACCAATTCAAAATCATTATTTTTGTGCTATGAAATTAATTGTCTTTTTTCTTGCTCTTCTTTTTTTAGCACTTCAATCATGTAACGATAAACCAAAAAACAGAAAAGATGAGAGCAAATTAAGTTTAGACCGTCTTCTGCTACGCTACCCTGATAGTCTTGAATTAATAATACGACATGGCAATCAAGCTATGGAAAAAAGAGATTTTCCAACAGCTTTAGCAGATGGGGCAAAAGCATTTCGTTTAGATAGCACGCGAATTGATTGTCGGCTACTTTACGCTGAGGCACTTATTAATAAATCCAATAGGACTGTTGCCGATATTTTTGATGCTCAACGACATTATCTAATTATTACAAAAAAAGACTCCAAAAATCCAAAAGCATTTGTGGGTTTAGCAAATGTATATTGTATTCTTGAAGATTATGACGCTGCATTTAAATACATCAATATAGCATTAAAAATTAATCCACGTTTTCGAGATGCATATGTTCTAAAAGGTAGTATCTATAGACTGCAAGGGAATTTCAAATTGGCAGTATCTTCTTATGAAACTGCTGTACAACAAGATCCAGAGTTTTATGTTGGATACCTTATGCTTGGTGCGCTTTACGAGTCGAAACAAGACCCATTGTGTATTGAATATTATACCACTGCTTATCAATTACAACCAAAGAATCCAGATGTTATTTATTCATTGGCGTATGCAAAACAAATGTTCGGTAAAGAAACTGCTGCAAAAGGTCTCTACAGAAAAATGATCCGTTTGGATAGTTTATATTATGTGGCGTATTTTCAGATTGCTTACATCAAGCAGTTTTCGGAAAACGACTTGGATAGCGCTCTTTTCTACTACGATAAAACCTTAGAAATTAATGAAAAACACTTTGAATCTTACCACAATATCGGTTTAATTTACGAAGATAAAAAAGACATTACAAATGCTTTGTTGTCCTATGGCAAAGCACTTAAATACAATCCGGAATTTGATTTAAGCTTGGAGCGTGTTGCGATTCTTAAAAAAAGACTTTGAATAGAGCAGAGAAAATACGCGACCTAATTGGCGATGTTGCACTTCCTCTTATGGGGTTTTTTCTGTGGAATTGGGGCCTTTATTTTATCTTGATTTATTTTATGTTGGATCAACTTTCAAGAACGGTTTTTTTGCCTTGGCGCTTGAAATTGACTAATCTTAACCCCTTTGAAAAACGTAAAATAATTATCCGTTCTTTTTTGCTTTTTTTTGTAGAGGTTTTTTTAGTTCACATTTTCATAAAAACGCTCTTGCCTTCAATTCAATTTCAAAAAGAAATTTCTAGCTTTTTTCATTACAGCGACATGGGCATTGAGCAAGGATATATTTTGCTCCCTTTGTTAGTTTTAGGGGAATGGTTGCGCCTGAAACAAGATTTAAGAATGGGAATTGTTGGAGTACGCCAAATAGTAATTCTACAACGGAATAAAAAATTAAGTTTTTTTAGAATTTCATTTTTCGCCTTTTTTCTAGGATTGTTATTTTGGTTGCCGCTAAATGAAAGAATAATGGCCGTCTGTTTTTTCCTTTTTATTTCCTTATTAGTCTTAATGCCTATTAAAATAAATGCAGCAACACCAAAAACCTGAAGCCCAAATAGTTGATAAAACTCAATTTTCGCTTATTTTTGTAAACAGATAAAAAACATGGATAAAAACCAAGAGTTAGAGAAGAGACGCGAGGAAGCAAAACTAGGTGGTGGTAAAAATAGAATAGAAAAACAACATCAGCAAGGCAAGTTAACGGCGAGCGAGCGACTTACTTTACTAATGGATGAGGGTTCCTTTCAAGAAATTGGTGCATTTGTTGAACACAGAGCTTCGACCTTTGGTTTAGAAGATCAGCGGATCCCTGGAGATGGAGTAATCACAGGCTTTGGAACAATTCACGGACGTTTAATTTATGTTTTTTCTCAGGACTTTACTGTTCTAGGAGGATCGCTTTCGGAAACACACGCTGCAAAGATTTGCCGAATCATGGATTTAGCAATGAAAAATGGAGCACCTCTTATTGGTCTAAATGACTCTGGAGGGGCACGAATTCAAGAGGGTGTGGTTTCTTTAGCAGGATATGCTGATATTTTCTTTCGAAATACAAGAGCTTCGGGAGTAATTCCTCAAATTTCAGTAATAATGGGGCCTTCCGCTGGTGGTGCTGTTTATTCTCCTGCCTTAACAGATTTTATTTTTATGGTTGAAGAAACATCCTACATGTTTGTAACCGGTCCAAATGTTGTGAAAACTGTTACCCATGAAGAGGTTTCCTCTGAAGATTTGGGAGGTGCTAAAACACACGCTGAAAAATCAGGTGTCAATCATTTTACTGCAGCAAATGATGTTGAGTGTCTAAAAAATGTAAGGAATTTAATAAGTTATTTCCCTCAAAATGCATATGAATTAGCTCCTAAAACGTCCATATTTAATTTTTCCAAAGTTAAATTGTCTCAAATAGAAAAAATTCTTCCTGAAAATGCAACTATACCTTATGACATTCGGAAAGTAATTGAGTGCGTAATTGATGATGGTAGTTTTCTTGAAGTCCAAAAAGATTTTGCTAAAAATATTGTAGTTGGGTTTTCTCGTTTGGAGGGAAGAACTATAGGTGTAATTGCTAACCAACCTTCGGCAATGGCGGGAGTATTAGATATTGATTCGTCGAGGAAAGGTGCTCGTTTTGTTCGTTTTTGTGACTCATTTAATATTCCATTGCTTGTTTTTGAGGATGTTCCTGGGTTTCTGCCTGGTACAGACCAAGAATGGCGCGGAATTATAACTCACGGCGCAAAATTATTATATGCTTTTTCAGAGGCAACAGTGCCAAGAATTACCGTAATTACAAGAAAAGCATATGGCGGAGCTTATTGTGTAATGAATTCCAAAAGCATTGGTGCGGACCTTGTTTTTGCCTGGCCTACAGCAGAAATTGCTGTGATGGGAGCCAAAGGAGCGGCGGAGATTATTTTTAAGCGTGAGATTGCAGAAGCTGCCGATTCTCAAGCAAAATTAGCAGAAAAAGAGGCAGAATATGGAGAATTATTCGCAAACCCCTATCGGGCAGCTGAAAGAGGAATAGTAGATGAAGTGATTTATCCTTCAGAAACAAGAAAAAAACTTATTCTAGGGTTTAAAATGCTTGAAAATAAAGCTGAAAGTTTACCAAAAAAGAAACATGGAAATATTCCTTTGTAATAAAATCAATAGTAAATTATGAAATCATTAATAGAAGCTTTTCCACAAAATATTCACGACGCAATTGGGATTGCTAAATCAAGTACCATTCACAGACCAAAAACTGAAATTCACAACATTATTATCTGTGGCTTAGGTGGCTCTGGAATTGGCGCAAAAATTGTTGCAAATTGGATTCAGGATGAAATAAAAATTCCTGTTGTCTTAAGTAACGAATACACTTTGCCAGCATTTGCAAGTAAAAATACCTTGGTTATTGGATCTTCCTATTCTGGAAATACAGAGGAAACGACAATGAGTATTAATGCTGCTCATGCATTGGGTTGTTCAATTATTGGTATAACAAGTGGAGGGAATTTAAAAACTTTCTGCGCACAAAATGGCTATGATTGTATTATCGTTCCTGGTGGAAATCCCCCAAGAAGTGCCTTAGCTTTTTCACTTGTTCAGTTACTTCATATTTTCGCTGAATTAGGATTTACTTCTCCTGTGCACCTTGACTCTATGGCGAAAAGTGCTAATTACTTGAGCTCAAGCATTTCAGAAATCCAAGAAATTGGAAAAGATCTTGCAAAATTTTTATTTGGAAAAGTTGGCGTTTTTTACTCCGAAACAAAATACGAAGGTGTCATAGTTCGTGCACGACAGCAATTTAATGAAAATGCGAAATATTTGGGATGGCAACATACTATTCCAGAAATGAATCACAACGAATTAGTTGGTTGGTCTGGTGGTGATGAGCGTTTCGCTCCTGTTTTTTTTAGCACAGGTGATTTATTCCCAAGAAATCAGAAACGTTTGGAAATTACAATGGCGGCCATTGAAAAAAAAGCCGGAAAAATTTATGTGCTGCAAGCAAAAGGATCTTCGTTTATTGAGCGCTCCTTGTATTTAATTCATTTGGTAGATTGGTCTTCTTATTATTTGTGTGAAATGAATAAAGCAGATATCATGGACATTGAGATTATTGACTATTTAAAAGGGGAATTAGCTAAATTTTAATGCCTGAAAAACAAAAAGTTTACTGCCGTTACTTAGGTCTTATAGACTACAAGGAGGCCTGGGATTTTCAGGAAACTATTTTTAAAGAGGCTATTGATCTCAAAATTGCCCATCGAAATGGAAATACAACTGAAATTCCTAAGCATCATTTGATTTTCTGTGAACATCCCCACGTTTATACGCTTGGGAAAAGTGGAAGGCAAACAAACTTGTTGCTTGACGAGGAACAATTAGATGCTAAAGAGGCGAAGTTCTACAAAATAAATCGCGGTGGAGACATCACTTATCATGGTCCAGGACAATTGGTAGTTTATCCGATTTTTGATTTAGAACAATTCTTCACAGACATTCACAAATACCTTCGATTTTTAGAAGAAGCCGTTATTCTAACACTTGCAGAATATGGAATTACTGCAGGACGAGTAAATGGGCTAACAGGTGTTTGGATTGATGGTGAAACGAATGAAGCAAGAAAAATTTGTGCTTTTGGAGTAAAAAGTTCTCGATGGGTAACCATGCACGGCATTGGGTTCAATGTAAATACTGATCTAAGTTATTTTTCTAATATTATTCCCTGTGGAATTCAAGATAAAGCAGTTAGTTCCATGAGCAAAGAATTGGGCATAAAGCTAAATATCGACGAAGTTGCTCAAAAGTTATTAGTTCATTTATCTGTGTTATTTGATTTTCTTCCAAGCGATATATTGGAGAAAAGTAATAGCATCAACATAAAAGATGCAGGAATATGAAAAAAGAATTATTAGTGCCTAAAGTTGAAAATGTTGCAATTGCTCTAACTCAAAATGATTTAGAAAACGGAGAAAAAGAATACAATGTTTACCTCATCAATCTGCGAGATGACATAATGGAAGGCATTATTGTTGCTTGCTCCGGATTTGGGGAAAATCCCAATACAGGAGAAAA
>SYKJ01000096.1 GCA_005798205.1 Bacteroidota bacterium
AATAATTCACTTGTTTTAGAAGCATATGAGCGATTTAAAACTGAGGTTCGTGCTGCACATATTCTTATTAGAGTTGACCCAAATGCATCATCAAAAGACTCGTTAGATGCATTTAATAGAATCTTGGCTCTAAAGAAGAGAATTGAAAAAGGGGAAGATTTTGCATCTGTTGCAAAAATGAAAAATGGTTCAGAAGACCCTTCAGCTGTAAATAATGGCGGTGACTTGGGTTATTTTACAGCTTTTCAAATGGTTTATAGTTTTGAAGAAGTTGCCTATAAAACACCAATCGGATCAATTTCTGAGCCTTTCAGAACGCGCTTTGGCTATCATATTCTAAAAGTTACAGATAAAAGAGCATCACGAGGCACAATAAAAGTTGCTCACATCATGATTACTGCAGGTAAAGACATCGCGAAAGAAACAAGTGAGGCAGCAGAGAAAAAAATTAATGAATTGTATGATAAATTACAAAAAGGAGAGAAATGGGAGGAATTAGTTACGCTGCATTCTGATGATGCTAGTTCAATTAAGAAAGCAGGAGAGTTACCTGCATTTGGCTCTGGTACAACACAAAGAATGGTTCCTTCATTTGAAGAAGCTGCTTTTGCTTTAAAGAATGATGGCGATTACAGTCGACCAATTAAAACAGATTACGGTTTTCATATAATAAAGCGATTGGAGTTAAAAGAAGTTCAATCTTTTGAAACTGTAAAAAAAGAACTGCAAGCAAAAGTAAACAAAGACGAACGCTCCAAAAAAACACAAGATTCTTTTGTTTTAAAATTGAAGAAAACCTACAATTATTCCAATACAGGCAAGCAAAATTTAACTTGGTTTATAAAAAATATCGATTCTACTTTTTACCTCGGAAAATGGACAGCAAGTAAGTTAAAAACAAATAAGGTCCTTTTTCAATTAGATGGAAAAAAATTCAAACAACAAGATTTTGCAAATTTCCTAAAAAATAATTTCAAAGGAATTAGAAGAGAGGAAGCTAGTAAATTAATTTCAAATCAATATAAAAATTGGGAAAAAGTAGCTATTCTAGAGCATGAAGAGTCGAAATTAGCTGAAAAATATCCTGAATATAAAGCACTGGTCAAAGAATACCATGATGGAGTAATTCTCTATGAAATTATGTCGGATAAAGTTTGGAATAAAGCTGTTAAAGATACCATTGGTCTAAAAAACTTTTTCGAACTTAACAGAGATAAATATAAATGGTCTCAGAGAATCGATGCTACGATCTATGAGTGTATCGATAATGTTATTGCAGAAAAAGTTTTTAGAATGATAAAAAACGATACAATTAATTCAAAGCACGTTTTAGAAACTGTAAATAAAGATAGTGAGCTCAATTTAAAAGTGAAAATGAATAAGTTTGAAATAAGTCAAATTCCTTATCTAAAAAATAGACAATTTTCCAAAGGTGTAAACCCGATTTTTGAGTCTGAGGGCAAATCTTATGTTTTAAAAGTTACAGATATTCTTGCACCTGCAAACAAGGAATTTGGTGAGGCAAAGGGAATGATAACCTCTGATTACCAAAACTACCTTGAAAAAAAATGGTTAGAAGAATTGGCTTTAAAATATCCTATAAAAATTTACACTGATGTTCTTTACAACATTGGAAAGAAAGATTAAATGTTAAAAATACTAGTTTGTTTTTTACTGAGTTCAACTTGCTTACTTTCTCAGGAACCAAGTAAAATAATTGATAAAATTATTGCCCAAGTCGGCGATCAGATAATTCTTTTGTCGGATATTGAAACACAAAAGCAACTAGCTATTCAAGCTGGGGTTGAAGCAACGAAAATTACGGAATGTTCAATCTTAGAACAATTATTAACGGATGAGCTTCTTCTAGATCAAGCTCTATTGGATAGTTTGGAGGTTTCAAATGAACAAGTTGACGCAGAAATGGAAAATCGTTTGCGTTTATTAGACGAAAAATTTGGAAATCGCGATAAACTTGAAGCATTTTATGGTGAGTCAACTAGTCAAATAAAGGAGAAATTCCGAACTCAAATTCGCAATAAAATTCTTGCTCAAGAAATGGAGCGAAAGATAATTAGTGATATAAATGTTACCCCCAAAGACGTGGCAAGCTTTTTTAAAACAATTCCTACTGATAGTATTCCATATATAAATATGAAATTAAGTTTTCAGCAAATTGTGTACTATCCCAAAATCACGAAAGAGGATAAGAAAAGAGCCTACGATATGCTATCGGTCGTACTAAATTCAATTGTAAAAGACGGAAAGAGCTTTGAAACACAAGCCCGAATAAATTCTGATGACCCCGGTAGTGCTTCAAAAGGAGGGAAAATTGAAGCGAGTGCTGGAATGATGGTTCCTCAATTTGAATCTACAGTTTTCCAATTAAAAGAAGGTGAGATAAGCAACATAATTGAGTCCCCTTATGGATATCATATAATTAAATTAATTTCAAGAAAAGGACAAGATTATACGTGTTTACACATTTTAAAAATTCCAGAATATAGTTCGGAAGCAATTGATAAAGCATCCAATAAAATGGATACTTGTTACCAACTGTTAAAAGAAAATAAAATTACTTGGGACGATGCAGTATTGCGGTTTTCAAACGATGATTTAACGAGACAAAATAAAGGGATTATTACAAACCCAATTACTGGAGATCAAACTTGGGATATGGAAGATTTAAATCAGGTTGATCAACAAATTTACATACTCACTGATGCAATGGAGAAAGGAGATTTTACGAAACCCAATCTCTATGTTGACATATATGAAAGAAAACAAGGGTTTAGAATAGTTCGCTTAATTGAAAGACAGGCACCTCACATTGCAAATTTAAAAGACGATTACACCTTGATAAAAAGAGCTGCAGAAAACGATAAAAAACAAAAGACAATTCAAAATTGGATCAAAACTAAAATAGGAAATGCCTACATTCGCATTGATGAGTCCTATCAAAATTGTCAATTTTCAACTAATTGGATAATAAAATAAATACATTAAAAAATGTCAGATAAAGCAGCAATTGACCAATTGGTCATTCATTACAAAGAATTAAAAGACGAAATACACAAGGTTATTATAGGGCAGGATGAAGTCGTTGATCAAGTGTTAATTTCAATTTTTTCAAGAGCTCATTGTCTTTTAGTGGGGGTTCCAGGTCTAGCAAAAACCCTATTAGTAAATACAATCGCCGAAACCTTAGGATTGTCATTTAACCGCATTCAATTTACCCCTGACTTGATGCCTTCAGATATTGTTGGATCAGAAATTCTTGATGAATCAAAACAATTTAAATTTATAAAAGGCCCACTTTTTTCAAATGTAATTTTAGCAGACGAAATAAACCGGACACCCCCAAAAACACAATCTGCTCTGCTTGAGGCAATGCAAGAAAGACGCGTTACAACTGCAGGAAAAACATTTGAATTACCAGCTCCTTTTTTTGTGCTTGCAACCCAGAATCCAATAGAGCAGGAGGGAACCTATCCTCTTCCTGAGGCACAATTGGATCGCTTTATGTTTAATGTTTGGGTTGATTACCCAAGTTATATTGAGGAATTAGCAATTGTTAAATCAACTACTTCTGATACGAAAGCAACACTTCGAAAAGTGCTTTCTGGAGAACAAATTATGGAATACCAAGAATTAGTTCGTAGAATTCCTGTTGCTGATAATGTTTTAGAATATGCAGTTCAACTGGCCACAAAAACTAGAATTGGAAATCCAAATGCCCCTAGAATAACAACTGATTTCATTACTTGGGGAGCAGGTCCAAGGGCATCTCAATATTTAATTATCGGAGCAAAGTGTCATGCAGCACTCAGAGGTCGCTATTCTCCTGATATAGACGATGTAAAAATTGTTGCAAAAGCAATTTTACGCCATCGTTTGGTTCGTAACTATAGAGCTGAGGCTGAAGGATATTCTATGGATCAGATTATTGATGAATTACTGTAATTTTCTATTTTTTTTGTAACATATATTTTCTTTTGATATTATAGGATTATATCAAACTACGTCTTCCCGAGATTTGTTGTTATAATTGCAAATATGGTTTTCGTTTTGATTGTGTTAATTTTTTATTATAAATCAATTAAAAAAAACTAGAAATTATGAAGACTAAACTAATTTGTAACAAAGTAAGAGTATTGGTAATCGCTATTACTTTATTTATATCGATTAGCGCTCAAGCCAGAGAGAATTCAAAAAATACAATCGATAGCACCTCTGCTGCACTTACTCAATTAATTATTAAAAATTATGGTCCCATTAAAAATGACCCTAGCCTGTCCGCTGGTCTTTATGGATATATTCACAAAAAATTAACAGGAGAGGAAATTAAGGTTAAAGAAAACATTGCAGATGCTTTTTACTCTGTATCTTTTGAGGGAACTCCTAACTTAGATGTGATTTTAGAAATATTTCAAGAAATTTTTGATAAATTGAAAGCTTCTGGTTATCCAATTACCCCTGATAGATTCCTTTTTAAAATCACAGAGAATGAAGGAAAAAACTACATCGCTTTAGCACTAGACGAGACATATATTTATCCCCAGACAGTTGTGGAATAGTAAAAAAAATCGATTTAGATTGGTTTTCTTTTAAAACAACTAAAGGTATAAAGAGCCTAAAGGTTATTGATTTTCATCATGTTTAATTTATGATTAAAATGAAAAACTTAATTTTAATTTTGATGTTTATCCTTCCATCAGTAGGATTCTCTCAAAGAAATGGTTCTAAAGTTATGGATTTCAATAAAATTGATTATCGACTTTTGGATAGTCTGATTGTTGTTGAGATTAACGTAGTAAGAGATTCGTTAGGTAATAATAACATGCATTACTCACGTGTGATTAGTGATAATATTTCAAAATCAAGATGTCAAAAATTATACAGTGAACAAAAAGTTTATCATCCTGATGGGATATTAAACCTATATACAGATAAAGTTAGATCTTCTATTCTCAAAGAATCTTCTTCTAAATATAAATTTAATGGTTGGGAAAATGTAGTTGTCGGATTCGAAATTTGTCTTTTTAAAAGACAATCGACTAAATATATTACATATGGAGATTATGCCAAATCAATAGTAGATTTGTGGGAGACATCTCGTGATCACTGTCATGTGGTTAGAGAAGCATATAAAAAACAATTTACTGAAAATGGTAAGGAAGTATTCTTAATGAGTGGTGTTTCTACAAAGTATGGTTCATACAATGGTATAAATGGATTTTACACAGTTTTGAACCTAAGCATAATATATGAAAAATAATGGGGTGTTAATCTTTTTTATAATATTTGGGGAACGCAACATCAAAACGTCTATCTGATTTTGTTTGATCAGAAGTGTGAGGACTGCGTATATCAGTTATTGTTAATGTTCTAGAATATTTAGTGCAATTAACTTTAAAAGCAATTTTACGCCATCGTTTGGTTCGTAACTATAGAGCTAAGGCTGAAGGATATTCTATGGATCAGATTATTCATGAATTACTGTAATTTTGTATTTTTTTTGTAACCTATATTGTCTTTTGATATTATAGGATTATATGATAAAACGACTACCTAAAATTTGTTACTATGTTTTCAAAAAGGCTGTTCGTTCTCCCATTCATGTTCCTTCTTTTAACTAAATCTTTTGCTCAAGTAAGTGAGTATTGGGTTTTGGATAATTTAGAAACATATTCTCCATCTTCATATTACATAATAAAACAGTACAAAACTAATGGCACGTCGATTTCTCATGGTGGATCATCAACTAGTTCAAGTATGAATCATTTAGAGTTTTGTGACTTGACATCAATAAAAAAGTTTTTAAGTACGATAGCAACAACTGTTCATGAAACTACTCATGCTTTTGATTCACAAATTCCATATATGCTTGCAAACCAGGGCTCATTTATTTGGAATGATGGAAAAAGCGAGGGCTTTTATCTTGATGATTTTTATAAGGTTGCTTATAAATTCCCAAAAAATAAGCTATTTCCAAGTGTAGAATTAATAAATACTATTCCAATAGAACTTCGAACTTTTCGCTTTCCGACCTATATCACATCATCTTCTAGCAATCAATCTACGCAGAGTGAAGGAATAATTGGCTTAATGGAAGAGTTTAATGCCTACTATCACGGCTCAAAAGTAATATTTGATTTACTTCCAATTTACAAGGAACAATATGGAGATAATTTTCTTTGGTCTTGGTCGTCTGAGTTTACATCAAATGCCGATTCATTTTATGAATTTGACTTTTTTATAAAAGAATATTTATTGTATGCAAAAGCAAATTACCCATTGCTTTATGAAGAATTAAAAAACGATTATAACTTTAAGTTAATTTATAAAAATATTAGATCGAACTTTTCAAATTTGATAAATCAATATGAGAAAAAATACAATGAATTTACCTTATCAGCAAAAAAAGGGAGTGGGATAGTTTATAGTAGCAGTATTCATTCGAATTTGATTTACCCTATTTTAGCAGAACACATTAAGTCTTCACGCTACTCGGAAATTAATTCTATTTTTCTATCAAAATAAATTTTCAACAAAATGAAAATTTGTGGAAAACTCATTCTAACATTCTTTTTTATTTACGTTCAATCTTCGTAAATTTAACTAAATTTTAAGTGCATGTTTGACGACGAAGAAGAGGATTTCACAGACAATAGTTTAAATGATGATCTCGAAAAATTTGAATCGCACTTAGAAGGAAAAACCATAGGTTTTATTGACAGTGATCGCTTGGAAGCCTTAATTGATCACTATATTTTTAATGGTCAATACTCCAAAGCGCTCTCTGCCGCTGATTTAGGCGTCTATCACTTTCATTACAATCCTTTTTTCAATTTGCGAAAAGCTCAGGCTATGAGCGGAATGGGTCTTTTAAATGATGCTCTTGAATTGCTAAACACAATTGAAAAGTCTAATTCTCCGAATTCTGAAATTTACCTTACCAAAGCAGCATTGTTTAGTCAATTGAAAGATCCTAAAAATGCAATTAAATATTTTAAATTAGCATTAGACTTTTGTGACACAGAGGATCGAGACGAAATTTTCATGGATATTGCCTTGGAGTACCAAAATATGTCGCACTTTAAAGAAGCGATCAAAATTTTACTTCAGGCCATAAAAATTAACAATCAAAATGAAGGTGCCTTATATGAAATTGCTTATTGCTACGATCAATTAGGAGATTATAAAAGCGCAATAAAATGTTATACTGACTTTATAGATGAAAATCCATATTCATTCACTGCTTGGTATAACCTAGGAAATGCATATAGTAAATTAGAAAATTTTGAAAAAGCGATTTGGGCTTTTGATTACTCAATTATAATTAGTCCTGAATTTGGGCCATCACATTTTAATATTGGAAATGCGTATTTATCTGAAGAAAAATACCACAAGGCAATTGAGCATTTTCATACTTATATGCGAATAGAAGGAGAGGATGCTTCCTCTCTCTGTTACCTTGGCGAAGCGCACGAGCAACTGAATGAATTAGAACTGGCAAGACATTTCTACAAAAGAAGTATCGAGATTGCTCCATTATTTCCTGAGGCATGGTTGGGACTTGGAATTATTGAGGATCTTGAAGGGAAAACAAAAGAGGGAATTGTGTTAATAAAAAAAGCATTGGATTTTGATCCTGATAACGCAGGAATTCACCATGTTCTTGCCGGTGCATATGAGAAAATCGAAAAATTTGATTTAGCAAAATCCCATTACGAGCAATCACTTTTATTAGACGAGACTGATGAGGAATGCCTATCTGATTATATTGAATTTTTGATTGAAACATCACCAATCGAAGCATTAAAAGTACTTCAACAGTTTATGGAGAAAAGCACAAATAATCCAATTGCGAGAGTTCTTGAAGTAAATCTACGCTGGATATTAGGGCAAAAAGATTTGGCGATTAAATTATTTAGCTCTTGTTTAGAGGAGGACAGTACAAGAGCCAAAACAATTTTTGAAATTAATCCAAAATTATTGGATGACCCAGACTTTCTAAATCTCTCTGCAGACTAGGTTTAAAATACTTTTTTTAATTAAAAGTTTTCAAGTGTATAAAAAATCTAAAGATTTTGTAGGTCATTCAGCTGCAGTTTATTCAATGGATTTTGATGGCGCTTTTATTTATTCAGCATCAGGCGATAAATATGTTACACGATGGGATATTTCATCAGGTAAACAAGATGCTTTTGCGATTCAATTTACAAAGTCACCTTTTTCCATTTCTCTTTTTTCAGAAAATTCATATTTAGCTGTTGGTTTAGAAAATGGCGATTTGCATTTTTTTAATCTTACTGAGAGAAAAGAAGAAAAATTTTTTAAGCAGCATAAATCAGGAATTTTTTCTATTCTTGAGAATCCTCTAAATAATCAGCTTTATACAACTGATGCAGACGGAAATCTAGTTGTTTGGAATACGAAAAGTTTTGAATTGGAGTTAATCTTGCCTTTTGGTTGTGGTAAAATTCGCCGAATGAGTTTAAATAAGGATAAATCTAAATTGGTTCTTTCTTGCCAAGATGGTGAAATCCGAATTTTAGACACTTCTTTTTTCAACCTCTTACATTCCTTTAAAGCGCATCAAGGTGGTGTCACCAGTTTAATTTATTCTAAGGATGAAAAATTATTGATTTCTGGTGGAAAAGATGCACTCTTAAAAGTGTGGGATTTAAACCATTTTACTTGTATAAAAGAACTTCCTATTCATAAATTTAGTATTTACGATTTACTTTTTCTAAATGAAAATGAATTTATAAGTTGTAGCAGAGACAGTACAATCAAAGTTTGGGATGCTAAAACTTTTCAGCCAATTCAGCGTTTTGAAAATAGAAGTGAAGGACATAAGCATTCTGTAAATCAACTTTTGAAGATTGGAGAATGCTCTTTTGCAAGCTGTAGCGATGACAAGAAAATAATGTTGTTTGATAAATAGCCTTGTTTTTATGTAATTTTGAACTATAAAATAAATTCATGCGTACCTTTTTCTCTCTCTTTTTTTTTATTTTAATTTACTTTTCTTCTGAGGCACAATTTCAGTTTGATTTTAATGATTCAATTGAAGTTAAAAGAGCAAATACAACGCTTAAACTTCCTTGGGCAGGCGGATTAAATTATGCTCAATTTTCTGAACTTGATTATGATTTTGATGGAGACATGGACTTACTTGTTTTTGACCGTAGCAATGATCAAATTCGTGTTTTTGAGCAAAAAAACGAGGGTGGAGTTCCATTTTATCATTTTGATCCGCTAGGACATATGTATTTTAACGACCAAGTTCGTTACAGGGCATTTTCAATTGATTACAATGGCGACGGAAAAAATGATTTATTCACTTATGGAATTGGTGGGATAAAAGTTTTTAAAAATACTGGAGATTCACAAATAGGTTTGCAGTGGGAACTAGCTAAAGAACTTTTGTATTCGGATAACTGGGGCGCTAATTTGAATTTGTATGTAAGTTCCTCTGATATTCCAGCAATTGTTGATGTAGATTTTGATGGCGATATTGACGTGTTGACATTTCATATTAGTGGAGAGTTTTTACAATACCATCAAAATCAAAGTCAAGAATTATACGGTCATTCTGACTCGCTTATTTTCCAATTAAAGAATGAATGTTGGGGAGGGTTTAGGGAAGATGTAAATACAAATTTTTTAGTTTTAAATGATAATTCTTTGCCTTGCACCTCTGGAAATGTTCCTAATCCTGGAATAAAACCCAATACAAATGCTATTGAAAAAGCTCACTCTGGCTCAACTGTTTTAGCCTTTGACTATGATGGCTCAGGAGTTTTGGATTTAATACTTGGTGATGTGGCCTACACAAATGTGAACTTACTAATAAATGGGGGAGAAGTCCCTAATTCTAATTCCTTAATGATTTCATGCGACCCTACATTTCCTGTAAATTCTACGCCGGTCCAGATAAATTTATTTCCTGCGGCCTATTATTTAGATGTAGATTTTGATGGCAAGAAAGATCTAATTATTGCTCCCAATGCGAAAAATATCTCTGAAAATGAAAAAAGTAATTGGAAATATAAGAATATTGGAGATTCTATTGTTTCAAGTTTTGTATTTGAATCAAAAGCTTTTTTGCAGCAAGATATGATTGAACACGGAACTGCTTCTGCTCCTTATCTTGCGGACATCGATAATGATGGATTATTGGATTTATTTGTTTCAAATTTTTATGCCTACAAACCTACATTAAACAAAGAAAGTCGGATTGCTTTCTACAAAAATACGGGTTCGGCAAATTCACCAGTTTTCTCACTTATTGATAACGATTTCTTGAATTTATCGCAATTGAATTATGGCTTTAAAATAACACCAAGTTTTGGAGATGTTGATGATGATGGTAAAATCGATATTTTTCTTGGCTTAGAAAATGGAACCTTGGTATTTTTTAAAAATAATTCAAATGGAAGCAATCTCCTTTTTGCTGCACCTATTGTAAATTATACGGATAATTTAGGAACAATAATTTCATCGGGTCAATATGCATCGCCTCAGCTTTTTGATTTAAACAATGACGGAAAATTAGACTTAATCATTGGAAAAAAGACCGGAGAATTGATGTACTATCAAAATAGTGGAACATTAACTAATCCACAATTTCAATTGTTAAATCCAATGCTTGGAAATATAGACGTTTCAACACTTACTCCAGATGGTTATCCAATGCCCCATTTTTTTAGATTTTTAGACACTACTTATTTACTTCTTGGTGCATTTGATGGGCAGCTTCGTTTTTACGATGGAATCGATAATTCTCTTACTTCAGGAGCGACATTTAATTTAAGAGATGCTGACTTTTTATCTCTTTCTCGGTCTATTGGTGCATATAGTTCTTGTGCTTTGGCTGATATTGATGGAGATAATAACTTAAACTTACTAATTGGACAGGATTTAGGAGGTTTATTTCATTTAGAACACGATGTAAATAGCTCAATCGGAATTGAAGAACAAGTTAAATACCAGCAAAAAATTGATTGTTTTCCGGTACCTGTCTCCAAAACACTTACTATTCAACTTGAATTGGAAGGAGATAATGTATTTGTTTACAATGCTATAGGTCAAAAGATAAATGAAATGATATTAAGTCAAGGCACAAACGAAATTGATATGACTAAGTACTCAGCTGGTATTTATCTATTCCAATTTATAAATTCAGGGATAACGAAAAAAATTAGTGTAAGTGGAAATTAAAGAATGCTTAGGTCCAATATATTTTCACCATTTATTTCTCCTCTCAGTTGATCTCCAATAGAAACAGGACCAACTCCAGAAGGAGTTCCAGTAAAAATTAAGTCACCTGTCTTGAGCGTTAAATAACGCGATACATACGCGATTAATTCATCGATACTAAAAATCATATCACTTGTGCGTCCTACTTGCATTAACTTTTCATTTTGATAGAAGTTAAAATGTGTGGATTTAAAATCAATTTCGTTCAAATTAATCCATTTAGAAGCGATTGGTGCACTGTTATCAAATGACTTTGCTATTTCCCATGGCAAACCATTTTTTTTGCATTCTGTTTGCAAATCACGAGCGGTAAAGTCAATGCCTAAGGTAATTTTTGAATAATATTTGTGAGCAAACTCTTCTGAAATATTTTTCCCCGTTTTATCTATTTTAACAACAATTTCGCACTCATAGTGAAGGTCTTTGGTAAATTTGGGGTAGTAAAATTTAGAATCCGACAATAGTGCGACATCGGGTTTCATAAAAAAAATTGGAGTTTGTGGAATTGGATTGTCTAACTCTTTTGCGTGTTCTGCGTAATTTCTTCCTATGCAAATAATTTTCATTTGGAATTAAATTTTGACTTTAAATCTTCAATTTTAGATTCCATAGATTTGTTTTCAGTACTTGAATTCGCTTGTTTTATCCGTTCAAATTCTTTTCGAAGACATTGTTTTGTATAACGTGGGAAATCAGCTTCGAGCAACCAGCCATAATAGCCAGGTTCACTTTTCATGACACTTTCAATTGTTTTTTCCTTGTGTTTTCCGAAATTATAAATCGCCTCGCCTTTCTCGTTTATCGCCAAGCGACCAGCAAAATCTAGGGATTTAAAATTACCAGCTCTGGAAAATTCAGCTAAATGAGAAATATCTCCTTTTAAATCTGGATATCTTTCTATTTGTGCTAAAAAAACATCGAGGGTAGCTCTTGTGTCATACAACGCATCGTGAGCATTTTCAATAGGTTTATGACAATAAAATTGGTAAGCTGCAGCAAGAGTGCGTTGTTCTTTTTTATGAAAAATATTTTGTACATCGACAAAATTTCGTTGAGATAAGTCAATTTCGAAGTCAGCTCGAAGAAATTCTTCCGCTAATAGTGGAATATCAAATTTATTAGAATTGTAGCCTGCCAAATCGGAATCACCTATAAAGTCTGATATTTTTTGTGCAAGCTGCTTGAAAGTGGGTGCATTTGCAACTTTTTCATTGCTAATTCCATGAATAGCTACAATCTCATCTGCAATTAGCATTTCTGGATTAACAAGTTCGTTCAATTCTTCTTGTTTCCCATCCACGGATAATTTTATAATGGCAATTTGTACTATTCTGTCACTTGTAATTTGAAGTCCTGTTGCTTCAACATCAAAAAAGCAAAGTGAATTTTTTAGAATTAATCCCATATTGAAGTAATTGAAGGTTTAGTAATAAAAAGATTTCTTAAACTTCGCGGTTTGAGTCAAATTGCTCTAGATAATCTGCAACTCTTCTAACAAATTGCCCACCAAGAGCACCGTCTACCACTCTGTGATCGTAAGAATGCGATAAAAACATTTTGTGACGAATTCCAATAAAATCTCCGTGTTCAGTTTCAATTACAGCTGGAACTTTGCGAATTGCTCCTAATGCCAATATAGCAACTTGTGGTTGATTGATAATAGGTGTTCCCATTACATTTCCAAAAGTACCGACATTTGTAATCGTGTAAGTTCCACCTTGCGTGTCATCTGGTTTTAATTTATTGTTTCGAGCATTATTCGCTAACTCATTTACAACTTTCGTTAAACCCATTAGATTGAGTCGGTCTGCATTTTTTATAACTGGAACAATCAAATTCCCTGTAGGTAGAGCAGTCGCCATTCCAATATTAATGTCTTTTCGTTTGATGATGGTAGTTCCAGAAACTGAAACATTGACCATGGGAAAATCTTTTATCGCTTTCACAACTGCTTCGATGAAAATAGGGGTAAAGGTTATGTTTTCACCTTCTTTCTCCATAAAAGTTTTTTTTACTTTATTTCTCCACTCAACAATTTTTGTCATGTCTGCTTCAACGTAGGATGTAACATGAGGTGCAACGTGAACTGACATTACCATGTGCTCTGCAATCATTTTGCGCATGCGATCCATCTCTATTAGCTCATCACCTGGATTTGGAAGTACAATCGCTTCTTTGAAATTTGCAAAGGAATTTCCTCCTGAATTTAAAGAAGGCGAAGCTGTTGAATTATTATTGGTAACAAATGAAGTTCCGCGATTTGCAATATAAGCAAGTAAGTCACTTTTTGTAACTCGAGCATCTTGTCCAGTTCCTGTTATGGATTCCAATTCAGTTTGACTAATATTTTCTTTTTTAGCGATACTTCTAACAAGTGGCGAAAAGAATTTACCAGAGGAATTACTTGTAATTTCAATTGTTTTGGAAATTATAAGTGGCGGAGTGTTTTCAGAAGCTGATGTATTTTTTTCTTCTTGAATAACTTCAATTTCTTTAGCTGGCTCAATAGATTCAGGATTTACTTCTTTGGAAGTTGAAATTCCGTCTGTTGAAAGAATTGCAATTACATCTCCGACTTGAGCTACTTGGTCTTTTTCAAAAAAACGTTTGCTTAAGATACCAGCAGCTTCCGAGGGCAATTCATTGTCAACTTTATCAGTAGCAACCTCAACCAAAGGTTCGTCAATGGCAACAGAATCGCCGATATTTTTTAACCAATTCGTGATGGTTGCTTCAGTTACACTTTCTCCCATTTTGGGAAGACGAACTTCAATTTCTGCCATAATTTTGTTAAAGTAATCTAATTTGCTTTGCGAAGTTAACAAACATAGATGATATGCTAAAATAAATATAGTTTATTCCCCTAAGAATTTCCATTTTCGAAGCAAAACCTCAAAATCAAATATAACACTAAATTCTTTAGCATATAGTAAATTTAATTTCTGTTTATTTTCCTCCTCTTCATTTGATGAAATAGAGTAGGGCTGTAAAATTCCAGGTTTTATAATAGGAAGATTTGTCTTAGTTCCATCACTCTTATTGAAATAGCCAACGAAGGTATTTTTCCCCCATAAAATGAAAAATAGATTTTTTAAAAAAATGTTTTTCTTCTTAAAAAAGAAAACTAATAGTGGAGAAATTAAAAGAATAGTAAAAGAAAAAAATAAATCGAATACCCTTTTTAAACGTCTGTTTTCGATTTTACTAAGAGCATAAAAATTTAAATCATATAAGTCTCCTGATGTTTCTATAGAATTGCTTCCAATTAAAAAGTTTGTGTTAGGTTGAGCTATTTTAAATTCAATATTCTCATGCTGCACAAGAGTCATGCTATCAATTATTTCTTTTGCTTTCAAATCTTTAGCGCAAAAAATCAGCTCATTAATCTGATGTATTTTAATTATTTCATTTAATTGGAGCTTACTTCCTAGAGAATCTGCATATGCAGTCTGAATATGAACACCAAAAATAGAGTCAATAGTTGGATATGTTGCTTCAAGTAGCTCTTTAACTCGATCAAACTCGGGTTTGTCTCCAATTATAGCAAAACGTTTTTTTGGAAGAGATGGAAATCCAATTTTCTTATTTTTTAGTAGGTTAATGGATAGTACTAAAACGTAGTGTTGAAGAATAAAAACAAGCGCAGCCGTTAAAATAAATAAGCGTGAAAATTGCCATTCTTTTGGTAGAAGTGCGTAAACCACAAGAATAAAAAGTGTAGCAAAGGTTGTTGACTTCCAGATAAGATGATTCTTAATTCCTTTGTCATATATTCCGAATAACCAAGAAAATAAAATGAAAATAAGAATGTAAAGTGGTATTGATATGTAGTAAACATATTCCGGAAATTTTATTGCTGCTTTATTCCAATAGCTTGATATAAAAAACAAACTAACATAAGTTACTGTGGTATTCAAAAATGGAACTGTGACTTTTCTAATAAACCTGTTTAAAAGAGAAACCGAAGCCCTAAGATAAATTGCTAAATTTATAAGTAGTGAGAATAATTGCGCATTTTGATTCGAAAAGTGCTTTTTAGCAAAAAGAATCATTGCATTGTAGAATAAAAAGACATAATTAACAGAACTCTTTTTCGTGCTCTCGCCTTTGTAGTGTATAATTTTTGTTTCTGGGAAATAATAGTTTTTGTAATCCCCTAATTTAATCCGATAGGATAAGTCTATGTCTTCTCCGTACATAAAAAACTGCTCGTCTAAAAGACCTACTTTTTCTAAAGTTTCGTAACGTAAGAGCAAAAATGCACCAGACAAAACAGCAACTTCATTTGTATCAAATTCACTCAAAAAACCCAAATGATATCTTCCAAATTTCTTAGATTTTGGGAATAGATAAGAAAGTCCAAATATTTTATAAAAGGCAACGGATGGCGACGGGAACCCACGTTTTGATTCGGGTAAAAAATTTCCTTTTCCATCCAGCATTCTTACACCTAATCCACCAGCTTCAGGGTTTTTATCCATAAAAGCTACTGATAAATCAAAAGTATCTTCTTCAATTACTGTGTCAGGATTTAATAACAAAATATACCTTGCATTCGATTCTCTAATTCCTTGATTATTCGCTTTTGAGTAGCCAACATTTTCTTTGTTTTCAATTAAATTGATGGAGGGAAATCGTTCTTTTAACATTTTTATAGAGCCATCAACACTATTGTTGTCAACTACAAAAATTTGAGTTTTTAAATTCTTTGAAGCAGCAAATACACTGTTAAGACATTGCTCTAAAAAAAAAGCAACATTGTAGTTTACAATTACTACAGATAAATCATATGTTTTTTCGGGTTTATTACTCACCTTTCATCGCAATACATGATATTTCTATCGGGACGTCAAGAGGTAAGCGCGAAACTTCAACTGTTTCTCTAGCTGGAGGTATTGAATCAAAGTAAGTTGCGTAAATTGTATTAACACTTGTAAAATCACTTAAATCTTTTAAAAAGATGGTACATTTCACAACATTTGAAAAGTCTAAATCCGCTTCATGCAGTAATTTTTTGATATTTGACATTACTTGGTGGCTTGCACTTTCAATAGTCGCGATCTCTAATTTCCCAGTATCTGGATTTAATGGAATTTGGCCACTAATAAAGAGCATTCCGTTTGCATATATTGCAGGACTGTATGGTCCAATTGGAGCTGGGGCATTTGGAATTCTAATTGCTTTTTTATCCATAGTTATTTAAATAATCAATCAACTTTGTTTTTTAATTTTGCAAAGAAACAAAATTGAATTAGAGTGAAGCTTTTGGTTGTCGATTTTTATGATTCTTTTACTTTTAATCTTGTACATTATTTAGAAGCACTTGACTGCAACGTTACAGTTGTAAAAAATGATTTTTTAAAACTCAATATACTAACGGATTTTGAAGCTATTTTATTGTCGCCAGGTCCAGGATTACCTCATGAAAAAGATAATTTGTTGCAAATCTTAGAATACTGCGATTCAAAAATCCCTGTATTAGGCATTTGCTTGGGCTTGCAGGGAATAGGAATTCATCTTGGTGGCAAATTAGTTAATCAAGAAATTGTAAAACATGGAATTCAAGAAGAGATAAGGATTCTAAATAAAACTGGTTTGTTCAAAGGATTCCCCAACAAGATAAAAGTCGGATTATACCACAGTTGGAAGTTAGTTGGAATTAATGACTCATATATTACTGCGATAAGTGAAAACGGAACACTAATGGCCATTGAATCAAAAGAGAAAAAACTCTACGCAGTTCAATTTCATCCTGAATCAATTATGACAGAAAAGGGGAAAGAGATTTTACAGAATTTTATAGCTTTGACCAAATTATGAAATCATACTATTAATTCTATTTATAATGAGAATAAGCAAACAAAATACAATTTAAATTGTCAACTAAATATCAAATTATATATAATGAAACTAATTTTACTATTTTTCTTTTTCTTTTTTATCGCTACAACTTTCTCACAATCTGGAATTGTTAGAGGAATAGTTTCAAATGCATTAAACAATAAACCAATTGAACAAGCGAAGATCCAAGTTTTGGATCAACAACTTGGGGCAATATCAAACGAAGATGGAAGTTACGAAATTAAAGGATTAAAGCCAGGTGTTTATTCATTCAAAGTTGT
>SYKJ01000097.1 GCA_005798205.1 Bacteroidota bacterium
CCCCCGTTATGGAAGAGCGCAGAAAATCAGTTGGACGCACTGCTTCGTGAGCTTCTTGTGCTCCGGCACTTTTGCTGGTATATTTTGTAGGTTTTGAATAAGCATTTCCGTAAGTGGTTTCAATGGCTTGTTTAGCCTCGTTAATGGCTGTTTCTGACAGATTCACGGAGTCAGTTCTCATGTAAGTTATCATTCCTGATTCATACAATCGTTGGGCAACAAGCATTGTTTTTGTTACTGAAAAACCTAGCTTTAAACTTGCTTCCTGTTGTAAAGTTGAAGTGGTAAAAGGTGCTGATGGGGATTTTGTTGCAGGCTTTTGTTGAACATCCTCAACGAAAAAGGAAGTGTTTGAGCATCTTTCTAAGAGTTTTTTTGCCTCGTTTTCATCAGTTAGTTGTCTGAAAAATTCTGTTTTTAAGTTTCCTTTTTTTGCTTCAAATAAGCCATTTACTCTGAAAAAAGTACCGGTACTAAAAGATTCAATTTCTTTTTCTCTCTCAACAATTAGACGCACTGCAACCGACTGAACTCTTCCTGCAGAAAGTTTCGGTCGTACTTTTTTCCAAAGAACGGGAGAAAGTTCAAAACCAACAATGCGATCCAAAACTCTTCTAGCTTGTTGCGCATCTACCAATTCTTTGTTTATATCTCTTGGGTTTTCAATTGATTTTAAAATTGCTGTTTTTGTGATTTCATTAAAAGTGATGCGCTTGGTTTCTTTTTTTTCAAGTCCTAAGGTCTCATATAAATGCCAAGATATAGCCTCTCCTTCACGGTCTTCATCCGTTGCTAACCAAACTACTTCAGATTCTTTGACTAATTTTTTTAACTCAGCAATCAACTGTTTTTTTTCTGAACTAACTTCGTAAATCGGATTGAACTTGTTGTCAATCTCTATCGCAATTCCTTTTTTTGCTAAATCTCTAACGTGTCCGTAACTCGACTTTACAATAAATTCTTTTCCTAGATATCCCTCAATTGTCTTTGCTTTTGCAGGTGATTCAACGATTACAAGATTTTTTGCCATTTAATTTTTATAAATTGAAAGGCACAAATGTAAAATTAAATTTTTCGAACTTGCAAACTCTGTGAAGTTATTTTTTTCATTCGCTTTTTAACCTTCGGTTATTTTATATTTATTTTTATGCTGTCATTTTGTCATAAGTTTTATCTTTTGTAACTTTGATTTTTATTTAAAATCACATGTCATTGGAAGATAAAGTTATTGATGAGTCCCTTCAAGGAGCCGCAACTTTGTATGCTTCAAAAATTGACCAGGTCAACAACGGAAAAAAATTATACTTGGAAAGCTACGGTTGTCAGATGAACTTCTCAGATAGCGAGGTTGTTGCTTCAATCATGTCACAAAATGGCTATGCTACCACACGAAATGTTGATGAAGCTGATATAATTCTAATAAATACGTGTTCTATACGCGAGAATGCAGAACTAAAGGTTCGTCAACGTTTAACGGATATAAAAAAGAAAAAAGACATCAATCCCGATTTAGTGGTTGGCATTTTAGGATGCATGGCGGAAAGATTAAAACAAGCACTTTTAGAAGAAGAAAAATTAGTAGATATTGTAGCAGGCCCAGATGCTTATCGTGATTTACCAAATTTAGTTGATGAGGTAGGAACCGGACAAAAAGCAGTAAATGTCTTGTTATCGAGAGATGAAACCTATGCTGACATTTCCCCTGTTCGCTTAGATCAAGGCGGCATATCTGCTTTTGTTACGATTATGAGGGGTTGTGATAACATGTGTAGTTTTTGTGTTGTGCCTTTCACGCGTGGAAGAGAACGCTCGAGAGATCCTCAAACAATAGTTTCTGAGTGCAAAGATTTATTTGAAAATGGATACCGAGAAGTTACGCTTTTAGGGCAGAATGTGGATAGTTACCGCTGGAATATAAGCTCAAAAGGAGAATTAAAGGACATAAATGCGCCAGCAACCAATTTCGCTCAACTTTTGGAAATGGTGGCTTTGGTTTCTCCGGATTTGCGCGTTCGCTTTAGTACTTCTCATCCAAAAGATATGACGGATGATGTTTTAACAGTAATTGCAGCAAACGAAAATATTTGCTCTTGTATTCACCTTCCTGTTCAATCTGGTGATTCCGATGTGCTCAAGAGAATGAATCGTGGTTATTCAAGAGAATGGTATTTAGATCGCATTGCCTCCATTCAAAAAATTATTCCTGATTGCGCAATTACTACTGATATTATTTCAGGTTTTTGTGGCGAAACAGATGAGGAACACCAAAATACACTTTCGCTGATGGATTTAGTTCAATTTGATTTTGCATTCATGTATAAATATTCTGAGCGACCGAAAACACTTGCTGAAAGAAGATTTACGGATGATGTGCCCGATGAAATAAAAGGCAAAAGATTGGATGAAATAATTGAAAAACAACGAGAATTTGCTTTGAAGTCGAATAAAAAACAGGTGGGCACCGTTCAGAAAGTTTTAGTGGAGGGTTTTTCTAAAAGATCAAACGAACAATTGTGTGGGAGAACCAGCCGAAATTCAATGGTGATTTTCCCCAAGTCAACTTATAAAAAAGGCGATTACGTGATGGTGCGAATAGATTCGTGTACTTCCGCCACATTAATGGGCGAGGCACTTTAATAAATAGTACGAAAATGACAATTCAGCAAGTTAAACAACGTTTTGGAGTTATTGGAAATTCCCCTCTTTTAAATAGATCGTTGGAAGTTGCCATGCAAGTTGCCCCAACTGATATCTCTGTTTTGGTGACGGGACAAAGTGGTACAGGAAAAGAAATAATTCCGCAGGTAATTCATCATTTAAGTGCAAGAAAACATGGCGAATACATCGCTGTAAACTGCGGAGCAATTCCAGAAGGAACGATTGATTCTGAATTATTTGGACATGAAAAAGGATCTTTTACTGGTGCAAGTGGTAGCCGTCAAGGATATTTTGAAGTGGCAAATAATGGAACTATATTCTTAGACGAAGTTGCAGAATTACCGATGCAAACACAAGTAAGACTTCTACGAGTGCTCGAAACAGGTGAATTTATTCGAGTTGGTTCTTCAAAAGCAATTAAAACGAATGTGCGTGTCGTTGCTGCCACCAATGAAAATATGCAAAAAGCCATTTCATCTGGAAAATTCAGGGAAGATCTATTTTATAGACTTAGTACTGTTCCAATTCAGCTTCCACCACTAAATAAGCGCAAAGAGGACATTCACCTTATATTTAGAAAATTTGCTCATGATTTTGCTGAAAAATACAGAATGCCGGCAATTAAGCTTACCGATTCAGCTGTTGAGATACTTCAAAATTATTCATGGCCAGGAAATATTCGGCAATTAAAAAATCTAGTTGAGCAGCTTTCTGTAATTGAAACTGAAAGAGAAATTGATGATTTTATTCTAAGCGCTTACATGCCCATTATCACGGAAAAAATGCCCACTTTAATTGGCGAAGAAAAAGAGAGTTTTTCAGAAAGAGAACTGATGTATAAGTTCTTATTTGATATGAAGAAAGACTTAACGGAATTAAAAAAATTAGTACTCGATGTGATTGCACAAAGCAGCGGAACTCCACTAAGTGCCGAGCAGAATTCAACCATTAATCGACTGTATCAAGAGGTCAATGAATCGATTTCGCCACCTTCAAGATTGCTGACAACTACCAAGGATCAAGAACCTGATTTTTCTTATGCCACTTCAGCTGAATCTTTTGAGCAGCACGTGGAGATAGAGGAATCATTATCTTTGGAGGATAGAGAGAAAGAATTGATCCAAAAGGCGCTTGAAAAACACCGCGGTAAAAGAAAATATGCCGCATTAGAATTGGGTATTTCTGAAAGAACGCTTTATAGAAAAATTAAAGAGTATAATTTGATTGATTTATGAAAATAGTGGTGTTTTTTTCTTTTCTTCTTATACTTTGTTCATGTTGGCCAACCAGCGTATCTTTTAAAGACAAAGGTTCTATGCCAGAATCATGGAAAACATTTTCTGTTAAAACGTTAGATATTAATGCAGCTAATTGTCCACTTAGTTATGCTGCGACACTTTCAGAAAATTTGAAAGATGGTATACAAAACAATACGCGCTTGGCATTAAATACAAGTACTGGAAAAGCTGAGGTAAATATTGAGGGTGCTATTACAAATTACAATGTGATGCCTCTTGCAATTCAAGGAGAAGACAATGCCTCACAAAACCGCTTGTCAATTACAGTTCAATTTTCTATTTTCGTGACAAAGCCCGAGGAGGAAACAATTAATTTAACGGTAACGCGTTTTGCAGATTTTAACTCAGCAACTAATTTGGCAAGTATAGAAACGCAGCTTTTAGAGGAAATTAACGCTCAAATTATTCAAGATGTGATCAATAAATTATTAAGCAATTGGTAATGTTAAATAGCGATTTTATTCATTCTAAAATATCAAATATTGAATCTTGCACAAGTGAAGATGCAGTTCACTTTAGTACCCTAATTGATTTGTATCCTTTTTCATCTTCTTTTTCTATTCTTTATCTAAAATCACTTGCAAATTCAAAAGACATTCGACTTCAGGCTGAATTAGAAAAACATGCATTTCGTATTCAATCTCGCAGTATTTTGTATGATTTACTTACCAATTCTAAGGAGCTAGACAGCACTATATCTGTAAATAATATAGAACGAGAAGAAGATTCTGAAATAATATTTACAGAGGAGGAAACAGCAATTAATTCGCCCCTTGTTGAAGAAATAGAAACAAGAGATGAAGAATTAGAGAAGCAAATTTTAGCTGCTGCATTTTCTGATAATTATGTTGATACAATACTAGACCAAAAGGAACCTGAATTGGAGGAGCTTGTAATTAATGCTGATGAAATAGTTTCTTTTCCTAATGAAGATACTAGCGTAAAATTTAAACCAAAAGAAAAAGATTTAAGTCCGAAATCTTTCGGCTCTTGGCTCAAACTTGTACAAAATAATTCCTCCATATCGGAAGTAGAGGAGGAAGAAGAAACAAAAAAAGAGTTTTATACATTTGATAAGCCAAAAAAAGAATTCTTTTCACCTGCAAAAACTGCAAAACAAAGCATCGACTCAAATAAAATGCCTGTTAGTGAAACCCTAGCAAAGATTTTTATCCTTCAGGGCAACTATCCAAAAGCAATTTATGTTTTTGAGCAATTAAGTTTGATAAATCCCGAAAAAAAGACTTACTTTGCATCCCAAATAAAATCAATTAAGAAAAAAAATAATTTATAACCATGGACATTCTTCTATCCTCTATCATTATACTTTCAAGTATCCTCCTAATTTTAGCCGTTTACGTACAAAATCCGAAAGGTGGAGGTATCAATTCTAATTTCGGATCTCCGTCTCAACTTGGTGGCGTTCAAAAGTCAACTGAATTCATTGATAAATTAACTTGGTCTTTGGCAGGAATTATTGTTGTTTCGAGTATTTTGATTACAATTCGTCAACCAAAACCTCCGAAACCAGTTCAACAAAAAGCGCCGAAGACTGAGCAGCAAGGACCAACAGATCCAAAAAGCACAGCTCCAGCTGGTCAGCAGAAAAAACCATAAGTTTTAAACTAAATTTCCTTGATGTCAGTATGTCACGCATGCTGACATTTTTTATTTGTTTTAACAGGTTAATTAAATATAAAATGAGATTTTTTCA
>SYKJ01000098.1 GCA_005798205.1 Bacteroidota bacterium
TAAATACCGAAGAAAAATCCTTTATTTGAAATACCAAGATAAGTAGAAATATCAGGTGTTAATACGAAAATTATGCCTGAACAACTTGCACTTAAAAACATTACAAAAGCAGCTGGCAAAACATTCGGCTCAAAAACATCCTTCCATGAAATCTTAAGAAATTCAAGTTTAAATTTGGAGGAATTTACTGCTGTTTCTTTTATCCAAAAGACAAGTATGAATGCAACTAGAGAAAAAACTGCACCACTTAAAAATAAGATGTCATAACTATTAAAAGTTACAAATATCCAAGATCCCAAAGTTTGACCAACACCAATTCCCAGAGAAATAAACGTACCCCAAAGACCCATCGCATGACCTCTTGATTTATCTGGTATTAAATCTGTTAGTAAAGCTGTAGCTCCTGTGGGCGCAAAGCCAGCACTAAATCCATGAAAAAATCGAAGCATCAAAAAAAAGAAAACAGATAGTGAAAAAGGATATAAAAGAAGAACGATTAACGAACAAAGAATACCAAAATAGATAACTTTTTTTCGCCCTATAGTATCTGCTAATTTTCCTGAAAATGGCCTTGATAGAGCAGCAGAGATTGTAAATAAAGTGATTATTAAGCCTTTTTTATCTGCCCCATTTAAAAGACTAATGTACCCATTAAGTTCTGGAAGGATTAAATTGAAACTCGTCATGAAAAAAAACATAGCCAGGCACATGAGCCAGAAATTTTTACTATATTTATTTTTCATGTGCAAAAATACTGCTAATAAGCTTGTTCATGAACTAAATAGTGATAAATACGTTTAGCATTTATGAATAATATTCTCTCATTTCAATTTGTTCTATTTTTTCTAGTGAGTTGTTCAGCTCAAATTGAGTCAAAAAAATCTGAAATTAAAAATGAAGAAACAGAACTATACAATGGAAAAGCACTTCCCAAAAATGTATGTAGTGTTATCCGAGATGGAGGAACGGAAGCTGCTTTTACCGGGAAATACTGGGATCACCATGAAAACGGAGTTTATAAATGTGTAGCATGTGAAAATGTTCTTTTCTCAAGTGAAACAAAATACGATTCAGGATCAGGTTGGCCAAGTTTTTATGATGTTTTAGTGAATGGAAATGTCAAAAAAATAGACGATTTATCTTTCGGCATGCAAAGAATTGAAGTAAAATGCACTAAATGTGATGCGCACTTAGGTCATTTATTTGATGATGGTCCAAACCCAACTGGACTGCGTTATTGTATTAATTCTGCTTCCTTGGAATTTCAAGCTAATAAAAAATAATTTATTTTATAAATGATCGAGCAAGCAACTTTTGGAGCTGGATGTTTTTGGTGCATCGAAGCCTGTTTAATGGAATTAAATGGCGTTACTGAAGTTTATCCTGCTTATGCTGGAGGAAAGCAAAATAATCCAAGCTACGAAGCAATATGTACTGGTAAAACAGGACATGCGGAGGTAGCACGTGTTGTTTTTGATACAGAAAAAATAAGTTTTGAAGAACTTTTAGAAGTTTTTTGGTTTATTCATAACCCAACTCAATTAAATCGTCAAGGAAATGACATTGGTTCTCAATACCGATCTGTTATTTTTTATCATTCCGAAGAACAAAAAATAATTTCTGAAAATTATAAAAGACGTCTTACAGAGGAACATGTTTGGGATAAAGAAATCGTAACAGAGATAACAGAAATAAACAGCTTTTACAGAGCCGAGAATTACCACCATAATTATTTTGCTTTGAATCCTCAAAATTCATATTGTCAAGCTGTAGTTCGTCCAAAAGTTGAAAAATTCAGGGAGGTATTTTCAAGCAAAAGAAAAAAATAAGTTTGTTACTCCTCTGGAGCTAGGCGCAAAACAATTCCATTAATTTCTTCACTTAATTGAATCTGACAACCAAGTCTGCTATTAGGCTTTACAAAAAATGCCTGGTCGAGCATGTCTAATTCTGAGTCACTCTGAGGTGGAAGAGCTGTGTCGGATTCCAAATAACATTGACATGTAGCACACATTGCCATACCACCACATTCTCCCAAAACAGGTAAATCGTAGGCTTTGCAGATTTCCATCACATTCATGTTCATATCAGTTGGCCCCTTAAGAACATGAGATTTATTTTCTCTATCAATAATGGTAAGAATAATCTCATCCATAACTCAATCTTATTTAATTGTAAATCCTGAGTAAATTGCTTCCATTAAATTGTGTAGCATATTGCCTAAGTCCATATTCAGAATTTGTCATCGGAGAACCATCATAAAGTGAAAAAGTGGCATTATTACAAGTGTCTTTAAGTACTAAAAAATTAGTTGCATCTGGAAATAAAGGTAGAAAACAAGTTCCTGCAGGATCAGCTGGAGAATGTCTGTCAAATGCTATAAATTCATCAATTGCCCTTCGATATACAATTATGCCTCTTGAACCACCATTGACATAAGCCCAACCGCCAACTCCAGTTAACTCATTATAACTCGGCAAATTTAGATCTATGGTTATATCAAAAGGGATATTTGGAATTATATCATTTTGATTTTTGTGACATTTTGAGGAAATTAAGAGAATTGAAATAAAAGACAAAATGAATGTTTTCATGAAGTAAAGATATTAAATACCAATTAACCTTGTGTTTCTTAAATTATAATTTTCTCATTTTATCTTCCCATTCGATCATCAAAATAGCAAGTTCATTTTTTTTTGATTCAAAAGAAATGAGGATTTCATCGTGTGATTCGCCATTAGTAAAATCAAGTTTTTCAATAGTCTCTGTATTTCGTACAATTTCTTTTTCTACCTCTGTTATTTTATCTTCTATATATTTAAGCTCTTTTTCTACCTTTTTATTTCCCTGAACTTTTTTTGGATTAAACTCCTCCTTTTCTATCAATGGAGCTGTATTTTCTTTTTTATTTTTCTTGTTTTCATTACCTGGAAATTTATTCATTTTATAATCCAAATACTCTTTAAGACTGAAATGATGAATTTTCAATCCTTGATTTTCGATATCCCAAATTCTATTTGTTAAGCCATCTAGAAATTCACGATCGTGAGAAACAACCACAAAAGTACCCTGATAACTTTGCAGTGCCTTTTTTAATACATCTTTACTTTGAATGTCTAAGTGATTTGTAGGCTCATCTAGGATTAAAAAATTGGAGGGACTCAATAATAGTTGGCACAGAGCTAGACGAGTTCTTTCTCCACCAGATAGAACGCTCACTTTCTTATCTACATCCTCACCACTAAATAAAAAAGTTCCAAGAATCGTTCTTAACTCTTTTCTCATTTCACCTTTTGCTATGTCATCAACTGTACTAAAGACTGTTTTTGTAACATCTAATTTTTCAGCTTGGTCTTGTGCAAAATAAGCTACATTTACATTATGACCATATTCAACTTTACCATCGAAATTAATTTCTTTCATAATTGCCTTAAGAAGTGTTGATTTACCAACACCATTAGGACCTAACAAAGCAATTTTTTCACCTCTACCAACAGTAATACCAACATTTTTAAACAATAAATTCTCTCCGTATGATTTCCCAAGACCTTCTAATTCGAGAACCCATTTTCCTGGTTGAACGCTCAATGGAAAAGTTAATTTCATTTTAACAACAGTGTCATTTTCAACCTCAATCCTTTCTGTTTTTTCTAGCTTTTTAATAAGCGATTGTGCAAATGCGGCTTTACTACTTTTTGCTCGAAATTTATTAATTAAGGTTTCTGTGTGTTTTATTTCCTTTTCTTGATTTTTTTTTGCTTGACCTAGTCGCTCCAATTCTTCTGCTCTAACTTCCTTGTATCTTGAGTATGCATATGGAAAATCAAATACTTTTGACATACTTATTTCTAAGGTTCTCTTTGTTACATTATCCAAGAAAAGTCGGTCGTGAGAAATAATAATAACAGCTCCATCAAATTTTTGGAGGTACATTTCCAACCAACTAATGGATATGATATCAAGGTGATTAGTAGGCTCATCAAGAAGAATAACATCAGGTTCGTTAACTAATATTCTAGCTAGTTCGGCTCTCATTTTCCAACCGCCTGAAAAGGTGTTCAGACTCTTTTTCATCACTTCCAATGTGAAACCAAGTCCTAATAAAGTTGTAGTGATTTTTTCTTCCCACTGAAAACCATCTATTACTTGAAATTCATGATTTAGGTCAGTTAATTCATTCAGCATTTCCAAATAATCGACACTTTCGTAATCTGTTCGAATTACAAGCTCAGCATTAATTTTTTCTAATCTTGTTCGGATAAAATTGAGGCGTTCATTTGAATAATTTAGAAAGTCAAAAATACTTTTTTCAGTTTCAATTTTTATATCTTGCGTAAGATATCCTATCTCTGTACCTTTAGGTAGGTGAACAAATCCATCGCTTGCTTTTAAGTTTCCAGATAAAATTTTTAATAGTGTTGATTTTCCTGCGCCATTTTTTCCAACTAAACCAACTTTATCTCCACTATTAATTTGTAAATTAACATTTTGAAATAAATGACCTTGAGGTAAGTAATATCCTAGTTTCTCTAAATTAATCATGCCGCAAAATTACACTTTCAAATTATAATTACTTTGATTTTTCATTAACTAGATTTATATATTTTTGGATAGACACAACAAGTATGACAATTTTATGTTATATTTAAAATTAATTAAAGTAATACAAATTATAAAATGGGTAGACCACCAACAAGACCAGCTCGATTAAAAAACGGTTTTTACATTGAAGTTAAATCTCAAGGAACTAGTGCGATATTAATACGTCGTGACACCCGAGAGCAAATGATAATAGCAGCAGAGGACTATGCACGATCTAAAAGTGTAACAATAAAAGGTGA
>SYKJ01000099.1 GCA_005798205.1 Bacteroidota bacterium
ATTTTAACTTGAGACTGCCCAACTGCTATTGAAGAAATATCAATTACTGTTTGCTCAGGATTTCCAGCATTTTGATTTGGTAGAGAATATTCATTTTCGTTAGACATTTCAAAATCTGTCCAAGTAACTCCATTATCACCAGAAACGCTTACGCCTCTGGTATCGTGCCACCAACGAAAATTATGTTGATAACGCAATCTTACAACTGGCTGTCCACTTAAATTTATTGATGCAGATGTTGTTGCTGTTGTCACAATTGGTGAACCATCAAAATCTGTAGTACTATTAGCATCAGAATTTACGAATAAAAAGCCATTAGATGCAGTTGTAGAAGCAAAAGGACTTAATTGAGCTACAGGAATTACAGCAGGGTTAGATGAAAATTCCCAACCAACTCCGGGAGTACCTGCACTGTTGTTAATAACCCAATCTGTTGGGGTGTTAAATGTATTAGACCATAAAATTGTCTCTTTTGTGTTTTGAGTTAATTTTGATGGCTTAATTTGTCCAATTAAAGGACTATTTTTTCTCTCTAAAGGAGAACAATCTGAGTTTTTTACTTGGGCATTTAAAGCTCCAGCTGTAAAAACACCCAATAAACAAACGTAAAGTTTTTTCATTTTTTTGGTTTTTTAAAGTGAATTGTATGTGAATAATTTGTTAAGTATGTAAATTTATTTAAAAAAAGAATAACTACAAATTAATAATCACGAAAAAATATAAAATCAGACAATTTTTTAATCTTTTCTTTTGAATTTTGTAATTCTATCTTATTTAAAGCACGAAAAGCTAATTCATGGTGGGTTCTCATTGTTTGCTCACAAATAGCTTTCACGTTTAATTTATCATAGATTCTTCGGGTTTGAGAGATTTTCTGGTCTTGATTTTTTTCATTTACCAAAAGATTTAATTCTCTTAAATCTTCCTCATTTACATTTGATCTTGCTACAATAGAAAGAAGTGTTTTTTTATTACTTAAAACATCCCCTCCAACTTGCTTTCCTACTTTTAAGGGATCTCCAAAAAGATCTAAAATATCATCTTGTATTTGGAAAGCGAGACCAAGATGAAGGCCAAAATCATATATATTATTCCTATTTATGGAAGATGCATTTGAAATGATAGCTCCAAATTCTAAAGCACAACCTAAAAGAACAGCAGTTTTTAGTCGAATCATGCCTATGTATTCTTCTTCTGTAACAATTTCTTTATTTTCAAAATCCATATCCAATTGCTGTCCCTCACAAACTTCAATAGCAGTTTTATTAAAAACTAAAAATAGTTCCGATAAAGTATTTGGAGAATAAGATGATAAAAGTTGGTATGCTTTCACTAGTAATACATCACCAGAAAGAATGGCTATACTCGGATTCCATTTTTCATGTACGGTAGATTTCCCCCTACGAAGAGGAGCATTATCCATAATATCGTCGTGAATAAGTGAAAAATTATGGAACAATTCAATTGCAGTTGCTGCAGGTAATAAATTTTCTTTTTTTTCTCCGAATAATTCTCCAGAAAGTATTGTTAAAAGCGGTCTGAGTCGCTTTCCTCCGAGAGTAAGAAAATAAGAGAGCGGTTCGTATAAATTTTTGGGTTCACTGGGAAAGGAAATTTCAGCAACTTCTTTTTCTAATAAATCTGAATAATCTTGAATAAATTTCATTTTTGCTTTGCCAGTTGAAGAAGGTATTTTCCATATCCACTTTTTAAAAGTGGTTCAGCAATTTGTTTCAGTTGCTCTTTATTAATAAAACCATTTCTAAATGCAACTTCCTCAATACATCCGATTTTTAAACCTTGGCGTTCTTCGATAACTTGCACAAATTGTCCTGCTTGCATTAAAGATGAAAAAGTTCCAGTATCAAACCAAGCAGTTCCTCTGTCCAGAATTGCTACTTTTAATTTTCCTTGTTTCAAATAAGCAGCATTTATATCTGTAATTTCATATTCACCTCTTTCTGAAGGCTTCAAATTTTTTGCAAGTTTAATTACAGAATTATCATAAAAATAAAGTCCTGGCACGGCATAATTTGACTTTGGCTTAAGTGGCTTCTCTTCTATAGAAATTGCAGTCATATTAGCATCGAACTCCACTACTCCATATCTTTCAGGATCGCTAACATGGTAAGCATATACGACACCACCATCAGGATCATTATTATCTCTCAGTAAAGCATCCATTCCGATACCATAAAAGATATTATCTCCAAGTACCAAAGCAACTTTATCATCGCCAATGAATTTCTCTCCGATTACAAAAGCTTGTGCAAGGCCATTTGGGACTTCCTGAACAGCGTATGAAAAAACACAACCCAACTTTGAGCCATCACCTAGAAGTCTTTCAAAATTTGGTAAATCAGTTGGGGTAGAAATTATTAAAACTTCGCTAATTCCTGCACTCATTAAAATTGAAAGGGGGTAATAGATCATTGGTTTATCAAACACAGGAATTAACTGTTTGCTCAATGCAAGTGTAAGAGGATGGAGTCTAGTTCCAGAACCCCCAGCTAAAATTATTCCTTTCATGTTATTTTATTTTTGGTGTCTGATTCATCATCTGAAATAGTCAGGGCTGACCAATCAATATCACTTTCATCGTTGTATGATTCAAAATAAGGTTCTTTAAAGGATTTTGTAGTAATAAATTTATCCATTGTGAGAAGCAAAGATGGCAACAAAACAAGATTATTTACCATTGCAACGAGTAAGGTAATGGATATTAAAATTCCGAGCGCTTGCGTGCCACCAAATTCTGAGAATGCAAAAACCGAAAAGCCGCAAAACAAAACAATGGATGTATCAAA
>SYKJ01000100.1 GCA_005798205.1 Bacteroidota bacterium
CAGCTACATGGTATGACAAAGCATTTAAAATAAAGACGGATCCTACTTCGGGAAAACAAATTGAAGTGAAAAAGAGATTTAGACACAATTGGGCTTTTTCAGTTTACAATGTTTACAATCGCGCAAATCCTTTTTTCTTGTTTGTTGACCAGGATGGTGATCTTTTTGAAGGTAATTTTAAATTGGCTGTTAAGCAAGTTTCATTGTTTCCTATTATACCCAGTGTTACTTGGAATTTTGAATTTTAAAATTTTAACTATGACAGAATTTTTTCAAAAATTGGTTTTTATATTTCTGGCTTCAATTATTCTTAATTCTTGTTCTAAAGAGGTTAAAATTGATGTTCCTGGTTTTGAGGAACAACTTGTAATAGATGGCTCTATCGAAACAGGAACTCCAGCTATTGTTTTATTATCAAATTCCAGAGATATTTATTCCCCAACAGATATTAATTCATATCTAAATGGATTTGTCTCTGGAGCAACTGTAATAGTGTCAAATGGAACGATTACTGATACTTTGACCGAGATATGTACTGACAATCTGCCAGCAGGTTTTGAGTCAATTGCAGCTGAATTTTTTGGTCTACCTATCGAACAATTGGTTAATCTACATTTGTGCGCCTATGTTTCTTTGGGAATGATTGGTGAGGTTGGAAAAACATATTCCCTAAAAGTAATACATAATAGTAAAACATACACATCTTCGACAAAAATTGAAGCTGCAGCTCCTTTGGATGATTTATTTTGGAAAGACCAAACTAATTTACCGGGTTATGGCTTCTCGTGGGCTAAAATCACAGATCCTCCAGCAAGTGGAGATGCATATCGTTGGGAAGTTAGAAAAATAAGTGATCTTTTTTATACAAAACCTTTTCAACCTTTTACAGATGACCGTTTTTACAATGGCTTAACTTTTGAGTTTTCGGTTGAAAATCCTATGAGTTTTAACGATGAGACAATAGAAGATCAGTACAAGGGATATTATAAATTAGGAGATACAATTGTTGTAAAATTCTCAAAATTGGGTAAAAAAGAGTATCAGTTTTTTGAAAAAAAATACAATCAAATTTATTCTGCTGCTAGTCCATTTGCCACTCCTACAAATGTCCCAACTAATATAGAAGGTGGAGCACTTGGAATTTGGGCTGGTTTTTCTCCATGGTACGACACACTAATATGTGTGCCCTAATTTAATGTTGGTGAATGTGCCCTTTTTGATTTTTTGGAATTTCTAAAATCCAGACGTAATTACCTACAAAATGGCTACCAAGAAACCCCATTTTCTTTTCAAGATTCATTGGGAAGTAGACATGTTCTTTCATAGTCAACCCGCGAATATTACTTTGTGGAGCAATTCCATCTTGTAGGCAAGCAGGCGCTTTATTTTTTCCGATTAAATTACTGCCGTAATGAAAAACATGCCGCCATTCACTCGTATTTACTTTTCCTGCTTGCGCATTTTCTGGAGCTATTATATAATATCCACCAAAATTTATTTTACCACGTAATTTATCTATGATACCAAGAGAATATGAAAAGCCCATACTGTGAGCAACAATAAATAATGTGTCATTTTTTGAATAATTAGGAAGCTCATTTAATATTTGCACTAAATTCTTTCCTGCTATTTCCCCATTTTTTCTTCGCTCAGTAAAGCCATCGTTATTTGCTGTAGTAGCAAGCAAACTATAGGTATTTACCGTTTGTTTAGCTTTATTTTTAGATAATTTACAATGATGTTGTTTTAAATTTTTACAAGGTTTGGGATAAATCAAGGAATTGGTTGAAAAATTCAGTACTGAGCCATGATTCGATGTGGCTACGGAATGATGCCCATCGGCGTACCAAATAGCATCTGGATTTAACCTCGATTGGAAGAGTAAATCAATTTCATTCCATGGACGCCAATAATTATATCTGTCAAAGTCAAAAAGATGATTTTTAGAATTTTGATATTCTAATCCTTTAGCTTGAACATCCTCCATATTTTTTTCAAAAGAACTGCTTATAGAAACCGGACGATAGCCATTAACGAAAACAAGTATTCTCTTTGACAAATCCTTTTTTCTTATGTGATTACTTATTTCCACACCCAAATGATTAAAAATCCTTTCTGATTTTATTTTACCATTTTCACCTTTTTTTCTTATTACAATGTAGTGGGTTGCTGCTATTTTATTGATTTTAACTTTTTTCAAGTTTAAGGTATTTGACGAGCCACTAAATTTCATTTTAGTAGTATTAACTTGGTCAAAGTAGAGGACTTTTGCATGTTTTTCAACTAGAAAATGATCTTCTTTTTTTAGGTAAACTTGACTTTGTATTTCCTTTGTATCTTCACTTACAAATAAGGCAGTATTTTTTAAATCTTTCTGAAGAGCACTTAAATTAGAATGAAGAGTAGCTGGCAATTTCTTAGATTGTAAGTAATTATTTCTGTAGAAGTAGTCCACTGCAAAAATTGACAAGTAAACTATTAATATTGGAAATCCCCACAATAATAACTTTAGAATCCGATATGACATTCGTTGAAAAAAAGGACTTTCGCTAATTTTTAGATTTATCTTTCGTCTAAAAAATAACAGAAGCAGTATGGAAACTAAAATGGAAGTAATATGAGCCACACAAATTTGTTTGCCAAAAAGTAAAAAACGAGGTTTAAAAAACCAGTTTTTCACATCTAAATAGTGGTAAATCGTATTTATTTTAAATGGTCTAATTATAGACCTCAACGGGTTTATGTAATCAATAGTAATTTCTCCGTTCTTATTTTCTTCCCAGAAATAATAAGCTGCTAAACCATTATTTGTACGAATAAATTCATAATCATCAAAGATTCCAAAATTAAGATCATTTTCCCTTATTTGTATGCATTGCTTCCAACTTAAGAACCTATTTGGATCAAATTGCAGTGAACTAGAATCATTTTCAAAATTAACACCCATTGCAGTAATTAATTCATTGGCAATTGTCAGAGATAAATTTTCAGAAGCTGATTTAGATGCAAAACACAAGCCCTTTGCGGGTATTGAGAACCCAGTTAATTTTTGATTATTGAATTCAGAAACAACAAACACATAAAATCCATAAGGATCTTTATTAGGATATAGATTAAAGTAACTATCTCTTACTTTTTTCATTTGTTCGGTGTAGAGATTTCCTTCTTTACTTGGATTTTCCCACGAATTTGTGTGAGGATAGTTATATTCAAGTAATAAAGAAGGGGTGATTTCAATTTTTGCTTTTTTGAAATAGGAGGGGAGTGAACTAATATTAGTTTTATTCACTTTCACTCCAACTGGAATGATGTAGACTTTAATTTTTTTTGCTGAGAAAGAAAGTGAATCGAAAAAGAGTGAATCTGATGTTTGTCCGAAAAATGAACTACTAAAAAATAGAGCTTTAATGAAAAAAGTAAAAATCAGTTTTATTTTCATAAAGAATTATTCGCATGTTAACTATAAATGCATGAATGATTTTTTTGCCATTAATTCATCGTTCGATTCTCTATAATCTGGATCATCAATACAACAGTCTACTGGGCAAACAGCTGCACATTGAGGTTCATCATGAAAACCAACACACTCAGTGCATTTATCGTGGGTAATATAATAAACATCAACATTAACCGGCTCAAACGCTTTATCTGCTGAAATTTCATCACCATTTAAGGTAGAAATCAAACCTTTTAAACTTGTGCCATCTGAATATTTCCATTCAGCTCCTCCCTCATATATTGCATTATTTGGACATTCAGGCTCACAAGCTCCGCAGTTTATACATTCATCAGTAATCATTATTGCCATAAATCTTCAATTTTAATACAAATATAAACATGCTTTACTTATTCTTTGTTTCTAACCAATAAAAAAAGATCTTTCTTATCTTTACGCTGTGAATAAAAATAGAATAATTTCCGCTTTTACACGCTTAGGGGAAATAATGAAGTTCATTGGAAACGATTCAGCAATCACTGATTTTAAGTCAGGAATTACGCCAAATGAATTTGATATTTTAAATGATTTAATAAGAAAACAAGTCCACTATAATGGTTGGTTTTCTGAAAATATGGTGCGAAAATCATTCGCGGCATTAGCTTCTTTATTAGAAAAAGAAAAATTAGAAGAATGGTCGGAAAATTATACATTCAATGAAAATCCAAAGACTATAGCAGTAATAATGGCTGGTAATATTCCCTTAGTTGGTTTTCATGATTTTTTGTGTGTTTTACTCTCTGGAAATAGAATTTTGTGTAAGTTGAGTTCGGAGGATAAAACACTCCTTCCAGCATTATCGAAAATACTCATTCATTTAGATTCTGATTTTGCTGAGTTTATTTCATTTTCAGATAAATATATTTCAAACTTTGATGCAGTAATAGCAACAGGATCATCAAGTTCGTTAAACCATTTTGA
>SYKJ01000101.1 GCA_005798205.1 Bacteroidota bacterium
CTTTCTCCTCTAAAGAATTGGAGTCTTTTGGAATTGGTTCTAAACTAGGAACATGAGTGTAATAAAATAATTGATCTTTAGGCAAGCTCGTTTCCAGCTTTGATTTAATTTTGAATGTGTGCAAAGGTATCTCTTTGGAAAATTTTACTTTCCACCAAAAGTTGGACATGTGCGTTGCGATAAAAACTAAAATCAAAGTTCCTAAGATTGCCATATAGCGAGCTGGTGTAGAAGACGTAGACTCAGGCTTATTATAAACATAGTTAACCGGTCTTGCTTTCTTATTTTGAATTGTTAAAATAAATCCGTCTATGGCATGGAAAATGATAGAGATATAAGTAATATAGGATAATATTTTAATCGCTGGATTATGTGTCATGAAATACGCATATTCATTGAAGGACCTTCTGCCTTCCTCACCATTGATAAATATAAGCTGTAAATTCCCTAATAAATGGCCAATTAGAAAAGAACACAAAAATAAACCAGTTAAAGCCATCCAATATTTTTTGGCTATCGATGATTTTAATATAGATGAATTTCTCATAGTTGCAATCTTTTAGAAAAGTATACAAATTTACTCCGAAAGAACAAATAATTGGTAGTTTGGTTCTTAATTTTATTGTTAATTTATATACGAAATTCGGCTTTCTTTCTCATTAACTGTAAGTTTAACCTTCGAACCTATTATTAAAGCTTGGTTATCGTCAAAGTGTCCAACCGGAAAATCAAATCCAATCGGTATTTTTCGAAATGTAAAATGCTGTAATATGATTTCTTCAATGCTCATGCCAAAAGGGACTTCCGTATCTTGAATATCTGTCATTCCGCCAACAACTAAACCATTTATACGATCGAGTATTCCTGTTTTTTTGAGGGTAAAAAAAATACGATCTAATTGATAATAATGCTCTGAAATATCTTCAACAAATAAGATAGCATTTTCAAAACAATAAGTATCATTTGTGCTAAGTAAACTATAAATTATGCTCAAGTTTCCACCAATAAGAAGGCCTTCAGCGACACCTGTTTTGTTTCTTTTATTTGGCTCTCCAGAAATAAAATACGTTTTATGCGCTAAAGCTGAGAAAAGAGAATCAATTGCTTTAGAAGAATTAGTATTAAAATTAAATGGCATTGTTCCATGAAGACTTTGGATCCCCAATTTATTCAAACGATGATGAAAAACAGTAATATCGCTGTATCCTACTAACCATTTTGGTTCACGCAACATATTTGCCCAATTCAGAGAATCAACAATTCGAACGGCGCCGTATCCGCCTCGGACACAAAAAATAGCCTTCACTTCCGCATGATCGATGCCAAACTGCATGTCTGCAATTCTTTCTTCGTCACTTCCAGAAAAATAGTTGTTTTGACCAAAACAATTTTCAGAGATAAGCACTTTGTAGCCACGTTCTTTGATCGTATTTTGGGCCGCTAAAACAATTTTTTTATCAATTGCTTTTGCTGGTGCACAAAGATAGATGCTGTCACCTTTTTGAAGTTTTGGGGGTTTTATCATTGTTGTATTTTTGATGCTAAAATTGCTTCTGCAATTCGAAAGTCATTGGAAGTGGTGATTTTTATATTCTCCTCATTACTTTCCACAAAGAAAAGTTTTTCTCCCATTTGTTCTACTAAACCTGCATCGTCAGTTATTAAATTATGATACGATTGCAAATATGCTTTTTTTAAAATCGCTGCATGAAAACATTGAGGAGTGTGAACTAATTTGTACTTATTTCTATCCAGAGCTTCTGTTTTATTATCAGATAAAAAACGCACAGACTCTTTAATCGAGAGCAAAGGTATGGCAGTAGAATTTTGCTTTAATGAATCAAAACAAATTTGCAGCAGAGAAGATTCAACAAATGGACGAACTCCATCGTGAACAGCAATGTACTTTCCTGTGCATTTTTTTAATGCATTTTGAACGGTATGAAAGCGCTCTTGGCCTCCTGGAACAACAATGTGAGGTATAGTAAATTTGTGTTTGGCTTGCAATTCTTTCCAAAAGTCAATCCAATCTTCAGGAAGGGCCAAAATAAGTTCTATTTTTGAGTCAAAATCATAAAACAATTGAATAGTTCGCATGAGAATAGGTCTTTTTCCCAGTAACATAAATTGCTTTGGAAGCGCACTTTTCATTCTTTTTCCAAGTCCTCCCGCTGTAATAATTACAGATTTCTCTTGCATGACTCAAAGCTACTATTTTTCAGTATTAATTTGTATTTTTAACAAAAAAATGATAGTTATTTAATTTTTTTTTGTTTTTAAACATTATAATTTTATCTTTGTTAGAGTTGATAGTTAAATTTATGAAATATTTTCTTCTACATATAGGTATTTTCTTCTGCGTAATTAGTTCATACGCACAAAATTCTATTATGATAGCAATTCATGGGTCTTCTTCAGATATTTCTGGGCAGACACACGAGGTGACACTAACAAATACAGAGTCCTTAGATATTTCTTTTGATATTATAAATCAAACGGGAGTAACACACCAATGGAGAGTTACTCGTAAAAAAATAAGCGTTCCTTCAAATTGGACAGACCTATTGTGTTGGGGACATTGCACCGACCAATTTGGTGGAACATGTTTCCCTGCTGATACACTAAATAATACTTGGACAAGCCCATCAAATCAAAGTGTACTTTTTAATATCAATAGTGGTGAATGCGGAAAATTGAAAGTAACAGTAAACCCAAATACATATGCAACAAGTGGTGAAGCACGATATAGGTATTACATTTCAGATGATGGAGTAAATTATTCCGATTCCGTAGATTTATTGTTAAATTATACGGTTTCATCAAAACC
>SYKJ01000007.1 GCA_005798205.1 Bacteroidota bacterium
TACATTTGTTTTACTCATCATACGAGTAAACAATGCGTCTCTTTGTGGATATTGATTCCAAAAATTACTTCCATTTCTTATGTATAATGCATAATAATCGTTGATGTAAGGTTTTTGAGGAATTATGGGATAATTTACAGGCTTCCCCTCGCCATATAAGGTGTTAGCTGGTTCAATTGTAACGCTGTGTTGTGGATTAGATCTACTTCCCCCAGCTCCACCATCGGGCTTTACGGAAGATCTAGTTTCAAATTGTTTAATTCCATCTTTATCAAAATATTCAACAATACAGGGTTTTTTCCAGTCTGTCCACCAATTATCAAATATACCCTCTGAGCCGTATAAATCAACATTATCAATCGTAAGTGAGACAATAGGAATCTCAAAATCTTCTGAAAATAAAAATGTTTCTGCTGCAACAAGACTTGGTAATAAAGTCGTTAAAACAGGAAAACAAGTGACTTTCAAAACACAATTTTGATTGAGTAAAATAGGACCATTTAAAATTGGAGAATTAATCGTAGGATTATTTCCATTTGTAGTATATCTTAAAATACCATTTGAAACGGAATTATTAGTCACATTTACGGAAATTTGTCCAGGGAAAACTCCCCCAATAGTTGTAATGTTTGGTTGAATCTCGTGTCCAACAAATGCAAAAGTACCATTATTGGAATTAGATGGACTTGGGTTTGTAAAGATGACATTTGAGGCACTTCCGTTTGGGTATTTCCCACAGGACATATTTGGCTCTAAATCGATAACTCCCAAGGAATCAATTAATACGCCACTTGGGTTTGATAAGTAGAGTGTTTCTCCCGCTGTGCTTATTGAAAAATTCGTTTCTAAAGCTGAATTTAATATCGATAAAAAATAAGGGTGAACAGTATTATTGTAAAATGTCGTGACTTGATTAAATCCAAAAGATAAGTAGGGCTTGCATGTTATATCAGAGGAATTAGTATTTGTATTGTGAATTTCGATTGCTAAAACATTGGTTCCAATAATTAGAGCTGATTGCAAGACGTTTATATCAATCTCAAAAGAGGAAATAGTTCCACCTTGATACAATGTTGCTTCGTGGTCAGTTGAAAACTCATTCCATAAAGGTGGATTTCCAGTTAAGCCTGCTCGTGCTATTTCAACGCCATTAATATATGCCACAAAACCATCATCATAATCGATATCTAATATGGCATCAACAATTGCATTTGGCTCCGTACAGTTAAATGTTGTCCTAGAATATATTGAAGTAATTGGGGCAGTTAATAATGTAGCATCATCGCCGTCTCCAAATCCAATGCTTGCAGTGCCGTTGGACCATGAGTTTGCATTAAAAGTGACTGAATTCCAATTAGGAATTGATCCTGTTGGAACAATGTACTTCCAATTATTTTCAGCAAATACTGCTGTTTCATAATGATTTATAGCACCAGTCGACTGAACATCTGTTGCAAAAACAGTTAAAAAATTTTGGGATTCGATGGTTACAGGTGGAAAAACCCATTTCATTAAATCTGAAGGGTTGTCACTTAACCCAAATCCACCCAAATTTTGAGCATTTGTACCTAAATTGTAAATTTCAATCCAGTCTGGACTATCTCCATTTGGAAGAAGAATGGTATTTCCATTTGAATTACTAGCTTCATTAATTTTAATTTGTGAAAAAAAAACAAGAGGCAAGAATAAGAATAATAGTAGAATTTTTCGAATCATATACACAAATGTAGGGAATTAAACTTAAACCTCTTTTGTATGCGGGTTATTTGCGATTATTATGCTTCAATTAACTATTTTTGTACCTGTATAGATATTTATGGCAGAAAAATTTACAACGCGCTCTGAGGATTATTCAAAATGGTATAATGAATTGGTTAATCGTGCAGATTTAGCCGAACACTCAGATGTTCGTGGCTGCATGGTTATTAAGCCATATGGTTATGCTATTTGGGAAAAAATGCGTGATATTTTAGACTCAAAATTTAAGGAGACTGGACATAAGAATGCTTATTTCCCTCTTTTTATTCCAAAATCTTATTTGAGCAAAGAAGCCAGTCATGTTGATGGTTTTGCCAAGGAATGTGCCGTTGTAACTCACTATCGATTAAAGAGTGCAGAGGATGGAAGTGGATTAATTGTTGATCCAAATGCGAAACTAGAGGAAGAACTAATTGTGCGACCAACTTCCGAAACAATTATATGGAATTCCTATAAAAAATGGATACAATCCTACCGAGACTTACCTATATTGATTAATCAATGGGCAAATGTTGTTCGTTGGGAAATGCGGACTCGTTTATTTTTGCGAACTACAGAGTTTTTATGGCAAGAAGGACATACTGCTCATGCTACGAGTAAAGAGGCAATTTCCGAAGCAGAACAAATGTTAGATGTTTACGAAGATTTCGCTCAAAATTATATGGCCATGCCAGTAATTAAAGGTCGTAAAACTGCAAGTGAGCGCTTTGCTGGAGCTGAAGATACTTTGTGTATTGAAGCAATGATGCAAGATGGTAAAGCTTTACAAGCGGGGACATCTCATTTTTTAGGACAAAATTTTGCGAAAGCTTTTGAAGTTAAATTTGCCGATAAAGAAGGTAAGTTAGAGTATGTTTGGGCAACTTCTTGGGGTGTTTCTACGCGCTTAATGGGTGCTTTGATTATGACGCATTCCGATGATGAAGGTTTGGTTTTACCTCCAGCTTTAGCGCCAATTCAAGTAGTTGCAGTTCCAATTTATAGATCAGAGGAAGAACTGAGTGCGATTTCAGAAAAAATGAAGGAATTAGCTCTTCATTTAAAGTCAAAAAATATCTCATTTAAATACGATGATGATGATCAACGTCGACCAGGTTGGAAATTTGCCGAATATGAATCGAAAGGCGTGCCTATTCGTCTTGCGATGGGTCCTAGAGATTTAGAAAATGGGAAAATTGAGGTAGCAAGAAGAGATACTAAGACAAAAGAAATCGTTGATTTTAATGGTATTGATGTGTATATTGAAAAACTACTTTTGGATATCCAACTAAATTTATTTAATCGTGCCAATGAATTTAGAAATCAAAACACCAAAAAGATTGATTCATATGCAGATTTTAAAGTTGAGATCGAGAAAGGTGGTTTCTTTTTAGCTCACTGGGATGGCACAGCTGAAACAGAAGAAAAAATTAAAGAGGAAACTCAAGCTACAATTCGTTGTATTGCATTAGATCAAGAAAAAGAGGAGGGCTTTTGTATGTTTTCTGGGAGACCATCACTTGGTCGTGTCATTTTTGCAAAAGCATATTAATTGTCTATTTTTAGGTTCAAAGAATTTGATGTTATTCAGAAAGTGTGCCCACTAAAAGTTGGTACAGATAGTATGCTTTTAGGATCTTTCATCGCTACAGAATCAAAAACAAATGCATTAGATTTAGGTGCAGGAACTGGAGTTTTATCTCTTATGATTGCTCAGAAAAATCCGAAAATTGTTATTGATGCAGTAGAAATTGATGCTGCTGTTGCTAAAGAATGTCTTTTAAATTTTCAGAACTCTAAGTGGTCATCTAATTTGGATTGTATTACAGCTGATTATTTTGAACATCAATTTTCAAAGAAGTATGATTTAATATGTTCAAATCCTCCGTATCATTTTGAAGATACTTTAAGCATAAATGAAGGATTAAATCGTTCTAAACATTCGATCATATCAGATTATTCTAAGTTCTTCCAATTGTTGTCCCAACTTTTAGCGGAAAATGGAGATTTTTGGATGATTATTCCATTTTCAACAGCTCAGAAGGTAATTAATTTAGCTCTTGAGCAAGGACTTTTTCAAAAGGAATTTATTTGCATATACTCAAAGCCTTCAAAGAAAAATATTCGTGTAATTCTTAATTTTTCTTTGAATAAAAATGTAGAAATGAACAAAAGAGAGTTTTGTATCCGAAATGAAAATAACACTTATTCTAAAGAATATATTTTGTTGACAAAAGAGTTTCACGCTATCGATTTAGATCCAGAATAGCTTACTTTTCAATTTTTGACTTTTTTTTCCAATCTCCTAAATTTGTGCTGAGACCAATAGAATGATTTTGACCAGCTTTGGAATAATACATAAAACCATAATCAAGTTTGATTTTTTTTAAGTTTACTGCAATTCCAGACGAAAAACCAGCTAATCCTGGTCTATCAATCAACTTTAATTGCTGTCTTCTGTGATAATCAAATCCAAGTCTAAAGTGAAGATTTTTTGAAGCCAATAATTCAATTTGAAAAGTTAAGTGATGAGCTAGTTTACTTATAAATGAAGCGGTTTTTACAGGAATTGTATCGCCAGTCAATGCGTCGTAGCTTGGCTTTAAATTCGGATCTTGATACACAATGTTCCATTTGTTTAAATGATGACCTAAAACAGAAAATCTAAAAGGTGCATGTTTTAATTTTCCAGAAACGCCGGCTTGAACATCAATAGGTAAAATACTTTTTGAACTTGTGGTATAATCCTTAAATACAAATCCGATATTTTTTACCGAAAACGCTGCTGATACTAAATCATTTGGATGTTTGATAAAAGCACCAAATCCCAAAGTCATAGCATAGGCCGAATAGGTTTCTAAATTAGAACCCAAAAAATTAACTGTAGTTCCTATTCCAATTAGTTTATTGATGGTTTTTCCGTAGCCCATTCCAATTGAGTAATCGATAGCTGTAAATGTCCCTAGTCGATTTCCTGTCTCATCGTATTCCTCAAAGTTTCCGTAATTAATGTATTTTATAGTAGGGGAGAAGACACCGTGCTTTGTATTAAAAGCGTAATTAAGCATGCCGATTGAAATTCCGTTTGGTAATATACTTTGGTTGATTTGAATCATTCCAACTGACTTTAAATTGAGGAGTGCCGGATTTTCTGCAGACATACTCAAATCATTATCCTGAACAGCGACTAAATTTCCTCCCAAGCCAGTACTACTCGCTGAATAGTTTGTATTAACAAAAGCAAAAGCATTTGATCCCACATAACCTTGAGTTAAGGCAACAAAAGGAGTTAAAAGAAATAAAAATACGCAGATTTTCATAAGTCACAAACGTACACAAAAAATAAAAATTGTAAATAAAATGACACATTCAATTTAAAAAATTGTTAGTTTCAACGAAGATTTGCGTTTCTAAATAAAAACTTATTATGCAAAAATCTACTATTGACTCTGTTTTTCTACTTGGTAATCATGCATTATCATTAAATCAAAATGTCAAAAATCGAGAGAAATTACCCTTTGATTTCAATTATCTAACTTTCAAAGATGGCGACCCGTTTAAAAAAGAATTTGAGAATTTCATTCAGTTTAATGATTCTAATTATTCTTTTAATTCATCTTATGATCTAAATAATTTAATGAATTTTTTTATCTTACTTGAAAGAGAGGAATTATTTTTCAAAAAAGCTAATCTCATAATTGGAAATCCTTCAGAGTTGCTTTTTCAAGCTTTTATTGCCGCTTTAATTCAAAATAATAATGATTCATTGAATTTCTCCATCGTTATTATGCTTTATCCAATAGGTATGATTGGAAACGATACTAGGAAAGAATTATCAAATTTGATGTATCTTTTGAAAACCAAGAACATTCAAACACTATTAATAAGAAATACAGAGAAAAAACTGGATGATGCA